>NZ_JBHMIP010000021.1:0-129375 GCF_048060245.1 Micromonospora sp. LOL_014 | reverse complement strand
GCGCCGATGGTACTGCACTCGTGAGGGTGTGGGAGAGTAGGTCACCGCCGGACATCTTTACAGTTGAGGGCCGCTCCCTGCGGGGAGCGGCCCTCAACTGTGTCTGCCCGCCGTACTTCGGTTGGGCGGCATCAGGGAGGATGGAGTCGTGAACCCAACTGGGCAGGATGGCGACCGACCTCGCCGCGCCGACGAACAACCCGGTCGTTCCGGCGGCTTCAGCCGCGGCTACCGCCGCAGCCGGGACGACCGTGGCGACCGGACGCCGCGCCGGGACGACCACGACACCGGGCGGCGCGGTGGTGAGGGCGGTGCGGAGCGGTTTCGTTCCGACCGCCGGCAACCGTTCACCGGCGGTGCACGCCGAGGTGGTGCCACCGGTAATGACGGTGACCGCCGCCGAGGCGGTTGGGACCGTGACCGCCGACAGCCCGACGACCGCAGGGCCGGTGGTCGTGACCGTGGCTACGTGCGCCGTGACGAGTCCGGCGCAGGCCGAGAGCCGTCCGGGTTCCGTCGGCGCGACGACAGCGCATCACGGCCACACCGGGACCGACGCGGCGACTGGGAGCCGGCCCGCCGCCGTGACGACGACCGCCGGGGCGGCCGAGGGGAACCCGGTGGCGCTGCGGGGGACAGAAGCGGCGGTTCCCGCGGGGGGCGTAGGAGCTGGTCCGACGACGGCCGCCGCAGTGAACCCCGCGAGGACCGAGGCTTCCGCGGCGACCGCCGGACCACGGGTGGGGACGGTGGCGAGCGCCGGCCCGACCGTGGCGGATTTCCGACTGGGGGACCTCGCGCCCAGCGTGCTGACGGTGAGCGTCGGTTCGATGCCGGGCGGGGACGGGAGGACCGGCGCCTCGAGCAGCGGGGTGGTGACCGACGTACCGGGCAGGGAGAAGATCGGCGCGACCGTTCCCACGGTGATCGCCGGTCGGGCAGCTTTCCGACCACCGGCCGACCGGCCGACCGGAGAAGTCCTCGGTCCGAGGATCGGCGCCCGCACTCCGGTGACGCCGCCCGGTCCCGTGCCGACGGCGCGCCGGGGCAGTTCCGCAGGCGTACGGACGGTCCGACCGACCGGCCCTTCCGACGGGCATCGTCGGACCGTTCCGCGGATGCCTCCGCCGCGCCGTACCGTCGGCGCGACGAGGACGGTGCCGACCGCGTGGCCGAACGTACGCCGCCGCCGGTGTTGTCCGACGATATCCTCGCCACCGACCTGCACACCGAGATCCGGGCCGAACTGCTCGGACTGGCCCGGCCGGTGGCCGACACGGTGGCCCGGCACCTCGTCGCCACCGGCCAGCTGCTCGACGAGGAGCCGGAGACGGCGCTCGCCCACGCCTTGGCGGCACGTCGGCTCGCCGCCCGCATCGCGGCGGTACGGGAAGCTGTCGGCTTGGCCGCGTACCGGGCCGGGCAGTGGCAGACCGCCGTCGCCGAACTCCGGACCTATCACCGGATGACCGGACGTCAGACGCACCTCGCCGTACTGGCCGACTGCGAACGCGCCCTCGGCCGGCCGGAGCGGGCGATCGACATCTACCGTGGCGCGGATCGCGCCGGCCTGGACCCCGCCGCCGCCATCGAGCTGTTGCTGGTCGCCGCAGGTGCGCGTGGCGACCTGGGGCAGCCGGCCGCAGCGGTGGCGATGCTGCAGGTCCGGGAGTTGACCGTGGAGTCCGCCGAGCCCTGGGTCTGCCGGCTCCGTTACGCGTACGCCGACGCGCTGCTCAGCGCTGGGCGTAAGGACGAGGCTCGGGAATGGTTCGCCCGGGCGGCCGAGGCCGACGAGGAGGCGGCAACTGACGCGACCGAGCGCCTTCTGAAAATCGACGGCGTGCTGCTGACCGAGGACGAGACGGACGACGAAATCGACGACGAGCCGACCGCCACGTCACACCCCGGCGGCTCACCTCACCGAGGCGCGGAAGAAGACCGGCCCCGATGACCCGAACCTACGACGCTACCGCTGTCCGCTGCGGGCTGTCCGCCGCATACGACCTGGTGATATTTGATCTCGACGGGGTGATCTACCTGATCGACCGGCCCATCCCCGGGGCGGTCGAGGCGGTGAATCGGCTGCGGCAGGCCGGCCTGCCGGTCGCGTACGCGACGAACAATGCCTCCCGGCGTTCGGCCGACGTCGCCAAGCTGCTCCGTGACATGGGGGTGCCGGCCACTGCCGACGAGGTGGTGACGTCGGCCGGTGCGACCGCCGCGCTGCTGGCACAGCAGTACGGTCCAGGTGTCAAGGCGCTGGTCGTGGGCGCGGACGCGCTGCGTGACGAGCTCACCGAGGCCGGGCTGGCGCTGGTCGCGTCGGCCGATGACAAGCCCGCGGTGGTGGTTCAGGGGTACGGCCCTGGGATTGGGTGGGCCGATCTGGCGGAGGCATCGGTGGCGATCCGGGGCGGAGCCGACTGGGTGGCGACGAACACCGACCGGACCCTGCCCAGTGCCCGGGGACCGCTGCCCGGTAACGGCTCGCTGGTCGCCGCGCTGCGCACGGCGCTGAACCGGGAGCCGGACCAGGTCGTCGGCAAACCGGAACCGGGTTTGTTCGTCAGTACCGCTCGACGTGCCGGTGCCGGTCGGCCGCTGGTGGTCGGTGACCGGCTGGATACCGACATCGAAGGGGCGAACCGCGCCGGCATGGCGAGTCTGCTCGTGCTGACCGGGATCAGCGACGCTCGGGAACTGCTGGCCGCCCCGCCGGCACGCCGGCCGACGTACTTGGCGGCGGACCTCGCCGGACTGTTCGCGACCGACGACGCCCGACCGATCGACGACGGGCCGACGGATGGTGCCGGGTGGCAGGTGCACCGCGACGGCTCGGCGGTGCTCGTCCTCGACGGCACCGGCGGTGACAGCGTGCAGGCGCTGCGGGTGCTCTGCCAGCACGCATGGCAGGGAGACCCGGTGACCGAGGTGCGATGTGAGTCCGCCGCAGCCGAGTCTGCGCTGCGTGTCCTGGCGCTGGCGTGACCCGACGTGCTGGGGTGGTTCGACGCCGGGCCGCAGCCTACGCTGACCGGGTACCGGGTCGCCGGGCGAGCCGGGCCGGCGGACGCGGACCTGGCCACGGAGCGGGTTGGCTCACAGCAGCTTCCGGAGCTTCAGCAGGTCGAACGGGCTGGCGCTGACCGACAGCCGTCGGGCCGCCAACGCGCGACCTACGTCGAGGTCGCCGCGGACCAGCGCGAGCAGGTCGTCACTGCCGATGTTCATGGCGATCTTGGCCTTCGGGTCGTCCCCGTCGGCGAGGTCGACGAGACGACCGTCGGTCAGCCGTCCGTGGAACGCGGCGCCGAGATCGGTGATCCGGCAGGCGAGCGTACGGTCCAGGTTGACTCGTTCGCGTACCTGGTCGGCGTTGCCCTCGAGCCGGGTGGCGAGCTCCCGCAGCGCCTGCCGACATTCGTCGACGCTGGCCACAATCGCACCTCCCGGGCTTCGCGGCGGATCGCGGTGCCCGGCCGGGCACCGCGACCGGTGGTCGCACCACCGGTGTTCAGCACAGGCACCGTACCGCACTGCGGCGTCGCGTCCCGGTAGCGTGTCAACCGAACATTCTCCGCGGTGAAGGAGTCGGACCATGCGTGACGCCTGGCGGGCGTACCTGGAACTGGCCCTCGGCGTGACCGAGGCGTCCCGGAAGAAGGCCGAGCAGACTGCGCGGTCGTTGGTCGGCAAGGGCGGGGCGACCGCCGCCCAGCTGCAGGCGGTGGCGGAGGACCTGCTGTCGGCCGGCACTGCGAACCGTGAGTCACTCACCCGGCTGGTGCGGGCGGAGGTGGACCGGGCGCTCGGCGCAGTGGGCCTGGTCAAGGCCGAGGAGGTCGTGGCGCTGCGGGACCGGATGGATCGGCTGGAGGCCGACATGGAGCGGACCCGGAGCCGGGCGGCCGCCGCCACGGCCGAGGCGGCGATTCCGCCGCCGGCCAAGAAAGCCGCGGCGAAGAACACGGTCGCGAAGAAGGCAGTGGCGAAGAAGGCCGTCGCCAAGAAGGCCCCGGCCAGCAAGACGGTGGGCCGCAGATCCGTCGACGGCTCGGTGGGTGGGCAGTGACCGGCCCGGTGCCGGGGCCCCCACCCGGTAACCAGGTCTCGCCGACCCCGCCCGGCGCGGCCGCCGCGTCGGGCACCGCGGCGGTGGACGGCGCAGTCGACGGTACGGACGTTTCCGCCGGCAGTACCGTTACCCGGACCGGGCACCCGGCGGTCGACGCGGCCATCGAGGCGGTCCGTAACGCCGCTGGTCTGCCGCCGGCCGACCAGATCGTTCAGTACGAAGCGGCGCACGGCACCCTGCAGGAAGCTCTCGCCACCATCGACCAGGCCTGACCGGCCGAGATCCTCCCCGGAGTCGCATGGCACGCCGTAACCGCCTCGATGTGGAGCTGGTCCGCCGCGGACTCGCGCGGTCCCGTGAACAGGCCGCCGAGTTGATCGCGGCCGGGCGGGTGGAAGTGCGCGGCGTCGCCGCCGCCAAGGCCGCCGCGATGGTCGATCCGGCGGAGGCAGTCCGGCTCCTCGGCGGGAACCCGGTGGACGGGTACGTCTCCCGGGGTGCGCACAAGCTGACCGGCGCCCTGGCCGGCACCGAAGTCGCGGTCGCCGGTCGGCGTTGCCTGGACGCCGGGGCCTCGACCGGCGGCTTCACCGACGTGCTGCTGCGGCGTGGCGCGGCCGAGGTGGTCGCGGTGGACGTCGGCTACGGACAGCTGGCCTGGTCGCTGCGGGGCGATCCACGGGTACGCGTCCACGAACGGACCAACGTCCGTACCCTCACTGCCGACCGGATCGACGGCCCGGTCGGGTTGACCGTGGCGGATCTGTCGTTCATCTCGCTGCGGCTGGTCCTTCCCTCGTTGGTCGCCTGCACCGAGCCGGACGGCGATCTGTTGCTGATGGTCAAGCCACAGTTCGAGGTCGGCCGGGAGCGGGTCGGTTCCGGTGGCGTGGTGCGCGATCCGCAGTTGCGCGCCGAGGCGGTGCTCGCTGTCGCGCAGGCCGGTGCCCAGCTTGGCTTCGGCGTGTCGGCGGTGGTCGCCAGTCCACTACCCGGCCCGCGGGGCAACGTCGAGTTCTTCGTCTGGTTCCGGGCCGACGCGCCGCCCGTCGACCCGCTCCGGGTGCGGGCTATCGTCGACGCCGGTCCGGCCACGGAAGAAGGTGGAGCGCGGTGAACGCGACAGTCCCGACCGGCGGGGCGCCGATGGCCCCCCGCGGTGCCAGAGCGGCGCTGCTGGTCACCCACACCGGTCGGCGGCGCAGCACTGACCATGCCCGGACCGTCGCCGCCGATCTGATCGAGGCGGGTTTCGAGGTACGGGTGGTCGCCGAGGAGGCCGACGATCTGGATCTGCCCGGGGTGCAGCCGGTCGGTGGTCCGGCGGCTGCCGACGGGGTGGAGATCGTGTTCGCGCTCGGCGGTGACGGTACCTTCCTGCGCGCCGCGGAGCTGGCCCGTCCGGCGAAGGCCCCGCTGCTCGGGATCAACCTCGGCAAGGTCGGGTTCCTTGCCGAGGCCGAGATCGGTGATCTGGACCGGGCGGTCCGGCAGGTGGTGGCCCGTGACTACACAGTGGATGAACGGTTGACCCTGGACGTGCGGGCCGAGCTGGAGTACGGCGTCACCATCGACTCGTGGGCGCTGAACGAGATCAGTGTCGAAAAGGGGCAGCGCGCCCAGATGCTGGAGCTGATGGTCGACGTGGACGGCCGACCGTTGTCGCGCTACGGCGCGGACGGGGTGGTCTGCGCTACGCCGACCGGATCGACCGCGTATGCGTTCTCGGCCGGCGGTCCGGTGGTGTGGCCCGAGGTCGAGGCGCTGCTGCTGGTGCCGATCAGCGCGCACGCGCTGTTCAGCCGGCCGCTGGTGACCGCGCCGAGTTCCACCTTCGTCATCACCGTCGACCCGTACACCACGTTCGCGGTGCTGTGCTGCGACGGCCGGCGGGTCTACGACCTGCCGCCCGGTGCGCGGGTGACGGTCCAACGGGGCGACCTGCCGGTGCGGGTAGTCCGGCTGCATCCGCGCCCGTTCAGTGACCGTCTGGTCGCCAAGTTCGATTTGCCGGTCAACGGTTGGCGGGGTAACCGGCGCTGACCGCCCCGGGTAGTCAACGTCGCGGCCCGCTACTACTGTCGGTGGCTGTGCTGGAAGAGCTGCGCATCACCGGGCTGGGCGTCATCGAGGACACCACGCTGCCGTTGACCGGCGGCATGAACGTGATCACCGGTGAAACCGGGGCAGGCAAGACGATGGTGGTGACCGGGCTAGGGCTGCTGCTCGGTGGCCGGGCCGACGCCGGGCGGGTCCGAGCGGATCCTGGCCGGGCGGTCGTCGAGGGCCGGCTGCGGCTGGTCGGTGCCAGTGGAGCCGTGGTGCGTGAGCGGGTCGCAGACGCCGGAGGCGAGCCTGACGAGGACGATGTTCTGCTGCTCAGCCGTACGGTGACCGCCGAAGGACGGTCCCGGGCGCACGTCGGCGGCCGCGGCATGCCGGTGTCGGTGCTGAGCGAGATCGGTGCCCAGGCGGTCGCCGTGCACGGGCAGTCCGACCAGTTGCGGCTGCTGCGCCCGGCTGAGCAGCGCGCGTCGCTGGACCGGTTCGCCGGGGCCGACCACGACAAGCTGCTCGCGGCCATGCGGGAGACGTACGGTCGGTGGCGCCAGGTCAGCGACGATCTGGCAGACCGGCGGCGCAACGCCCGCGAGCGCAACCAGGAGGCGGACCTGCTCCGGCTGGGTCTCGACGAGATTACCCGGGTCGATCCGCAGCCGGGCGAGGAAGCCGCGCTCAAGGCCGAGGCGCAACGGTTGGAGCACGCCGAAGGGCTGCGTACCGCCGCCCAGCTCGCCGCCCTCGCTCTCGCCGGCGGCACCGAACCGGCCGACGACACGCCGGACGCGACCGGTCTGCTCGGCACCGCCCGCCGGTCGCTGGAGGCACAGGCCGGCGTGGACCCGACGCTCGGTGAACTGGCGGCCCGGGTGACCGAGGCGGCGACGTTGGTCGGCGACGTGGCGGCGGAGCTTTCCGGGTACCTCGCCGCGCTGGACGCCGACCCACAGCGTCTGCAGGTGGTCTACGAGCGGCGGATGGCGCTGCGCGGGCTGACCCGCAAGTACGCCGACGACGTGGACGGGGTGATCAGCTGGGCGGAGCGGGCCCGGTCCCGGCTGGCCGAGTTGGACACCTCCGACGAGCTGCTGGACGAGCTGGACCGGGAACGTGCCCGGCTGGCCGACGAGGTGGCGGAGCTGGCGGCCCGGGTGTCGGCGGCCCGTCGGCAGGCGGCGGCGCGTTTCGCCGAGCTGGTGAGCGTGGAGCTGGCCGGGCTGGCCATGCCGCACGCCCGGATCGAGGTCGCGGTGCTCGTCCGGCCGGCGGGCCGGGGCGAACCGACGCTGACCGTCGACTGTGTCGACGCCGGCGTCGGCCCGGACGGTGCCGACGAGGTCGAGCTGCGGTTGCTGGCGCATCCGGGCGCGCCGCCACTGCCGTTGCAGCGGGGTGCCAGCGGCGGCGAGCTCTCCCGGGTGATGCTCGCCATCGAGGTGGTGTTCGCCGGAGCCGGCGGCCCGCCGACGTTGGTGTTCGACGAGGTCGACGCCGGAGTGGGTGGGCAGGCCGCGGTGGAGATCGGTCGTCGGCTTGCCCGGCTTGCCCGTAGCCATCAGGTGCTGGTGGTGACGCACCTGCCGCAGGTGGCGGCGTTCGCCGACCGGCATCTGGTGGTGGCGAAGGACACCGGGGGAGCGGTGACGACCAGCGGCGTGCGGGTGGTCGAGGACACCGACCGGGCGCGGGAACTCGCCCGGATGCTCGCCGGGCTACCCGACTCGGATCTGGGTATCGCGCACGCGGAGGAGCTGCTCGCGGTCGCCGCCCGCGATCGACGGGGTTGACCTGCCGGAGTCGGCCCGGTGTGTCTGACCTGCCGGCAATGGCACAGCGGGCATGTCGTGTCGGTGTTCACCGCCCAACATGCCAGGATGGTAGGGATGCGTCTACCCACCTTGCGCCGAGCTCGTAATCCCGAGCCCGGAACGATCTCCGGCACGGCTCGGCTCGACCGCCGGACGAAGCGTCTTGCCGGTCGGCTCCGGTCAGGTGACATCGCGGTCATTGACCACGTGGACCTGGATCGGGTCGCGGCCGACTCGTTGGTCGCCGTCGGCGTGGCTGCGGTCCTCAACGCCAAACCGTCGGTCTCCGGCCGGTACCCGAACCTCGGTCCGGAGGTGCTGATCCAGGCGGGTATCCCCCTGGTCGACGGCCTTGGTGAGGACGCGTTCGAGAAGATTCGCGAGGGCGACACGGTACGGGTCGACGGCGCCGAGGTCTTCGTCGGCGACGACCGGGTGGCGTCCGGGGTACGCCAGGACGCGGATTCGGTCGCCAAGGCGATGGCCGAGGCCAGGGAAGGACTCTCGGTCCAGTTGGAGGCGTTCGCCGCCAACACGATGGAGTACCTCAAACAGGAACGGGACCTGCTGCTGGACGGGGTCGGGGTACCGGACATAGAGACCAGGATCGCCCGCCGGCACTGCCTGATCGTGGTCCGGGGTTACGACTACAAGGCAGACCTGGACGTGCTGCGGCCGTACATCCGGGAGTTCAAGCCGGTGCTGATTGGTGTGGACGGGGGAGCGGACGCACTGGTCGAGGCCGGCTACACCCCCGACATGATTATCGGGGACATGGATTCGGTCACCGACGACGTGCTGCGCTGCGGCGCCGAGGTGGTCGTCCACGCCTACCGCGATGGCCGGGCGCCGGGCATGGACCGGGTCCGTGAACTCGGGGTGGAGGCGTTGACCTTCCCAGCGGCGGCGACCAGTGAGGATCTCGCCATGCTGCTCGCCGACGAGAAGGGCGCGTCGTTGATCGTCGCGGTCGGTACCCACGCCACGCTGGTCGAGTTCCTCGACAAGGGGCGGGGCGGGATGGCCTCCACCTTTCTGACCCGGTTGAAGGTCGGCGGTAAGCTGGTCGATGCCAAAGGGGTGAGCCGGCTGTACCGGCAGAGCATTTCCGGCTCGTCGTTGCTGCTGCTGGTGCTCTCCGCAATCGCCGCCATGGCGTCCGCCGTGGCGGTTTCCACGGTCGGTAAGGCCTATCTCGGGGTCGCATCCGAGTGGTGGGACAATTTCGTCTTCCAGGTGGGTCAGCTCTTCTAGCGCGGACGAAACTACTGGTCAGCGCAGACGGATCGGAGAAGGCGGCAAGTGTGATCAACTTCCGTTACCACGTGGTGTCGCTCACCGCGGTGTTCCTCGCCCTGGCGATCGGCCTCGTGGTCGGCACCGCTGCGCTGAACGGCCCGGTTGCCGATTCTCTGAGCGACAACGTGAATGCGCTCCGCAAGGACAACACGCAGTTGCGGGAGACCGTCAACTCGCTGCGCGAGGAGGTCAACCGTGAGGAGGACTTCGTCGCCGAGGCCGCGCCGATCCTGCTCGCCGACAAGCTCGCCGGTCGCCGGCTGCTGGTGGTCTGTCTGCCCAGCGGCCGGGACCATGCCGAAGGCGTGATGGCCGCGCTCGACCTCGCCGGAGCGACGTTGACCGGTCGGATCGACGTGCAGGACAAGTTCGTCAACCCGGACAACAGCGTGGAGTTGCTGGCGCTCGCTACGGCGGCGGCCCGGCCCACCATCCCCACCGCCGGACTGCCCGGTAACAGCGACGGGGTGGAGACCTCCAGCGCGCTGCTGGCCAGCGCGTTGGTCGACCGAGAGGAGCCGCCGGCAGTCGAACCGGCGGACCTGGCTGCGCTGCTCGACGCGTACGGCGACGCCGGCTACATCACCGTCGAACATGAGGTCACCGGACCTGCTGAGGCGGTCGTCGTGGTCAGTGGGCAGCCGTACGTCGACCGGGACGCCGCCAAGAAGGACGCCGCGGTGGTCACCATGGTGGTGCAGTTCGACCGGGTCAGCCAGGTCGTGGTGGCCGGGACCGGCTCCAGCGACGGGAACCTGATCTCCGCGGTCCGCAACGACCCTACGCTGACCCAGTCGATCTCGACCGTCGACAACGGCAACACGACCGCCGGCCAGTCGGTGACGGCGCTCGCCGTGGCCGAGCAGTTCACCCTCGATCAGGCCGGGCATTACGGGCTCGGCGCGGGTGCCACGTCGTTGATGCCGAAACGTCCTGAATAGCACCCTGTCGACGGAGTGAACCCCTGATGCCGAATCGTCACCCGCTGGGCCTGTTGCTGCTCGGTGCCGCCGGTGCCGTCGCCGCCCGCGTCGCACTGCGAACCGCCAAGCGGGTCGCACCAGGTAGCGGATTGGAGCGCACCAACTTCCGGGGCCGTTCGGTGAGCCTCGCCGGCGGCCCGGCGCTCGCTACGGCCGCGTCGACCGCCGCCGCGTTCGGGGCCGCGAGCCCGCCTGCCGCCGCAGCGGCGCTGGTCGCCGGTGCCGGTGCCGGAGCGGTCGGGCTCTACGACGACATCGTCGGCGCCCGACCGGAGCAGCGGGCGGACAAGGGCTTCGCCGGGCATCTCTCGGCGCTGCGGTCCGGCCGGGTGACCAGTGGGCTGGTCAAGATCGTGGGGGTCGGCGCCGCCGCCACCGCCGCGGCCGCGCTGCTCGCCGCGGACCGTCGGGACACCGCCCGCCGACCGGTCACCCGGGCGGCCGACATGCTGCTCGGCGCCGGCGTCATCGCCGGCACCGCCAACCTGGTCAATCTGTTGGACCTGCGTCCCGGGCGGGCGGCCAAGGCCGGGCTGCTGATCGCCGCCCCGTTGCTGGCCGGCCCGACGGCGGGCACCGCTGCGGGGACCAGCGGCGCGGTGCTCGGACTGCTCCGCGACGATCTCGACGAGCAGGTGATGCTCGGCGACTGCGGTGCCAACGCGCTGGGTGCCCTGCTCGGGGTAGCTGTCGCGCAGCGTACCGGGCCGGCCGGACGCGCGGCCGTGCTCGCCGTGCTCGCCGGGCTCACCGCAGCGAGCGAGCGGGTCAGCTTTACCCAGGTGATCGCGCGCACCCCCGGCCTGCGTGAGCTCGACGCCCTCGGCCGCCGGACACCCTGACCAGGACGCGGCAATGACCAACTCGGCGGTCGGCACCCGGGTCGCCGGTGCCGCGGCGCTGATCGCGGTGCTCACCGTGGCGAGCCGGCTGGCCGGGGTCGGCCGTACCGCCGTCTTCGCCTGGTCGGTGGGGCCGACCGCGCTGGGCGACATCTACCTCGCCGCCAACACGATCCCCAACATCATCTTCGAGATCGTCGCCGGGGGAGCGCTGGCCAGCCTCGTGGTGCCGCTGCTCGCCGGTGCGGTGGCCGCCGGCGACCGTAGCGGCGTGTCCGCGACCACGTCGGCGCTGCTCACCTGGACGCTGGCCCTGCTGATCCCGCTCGCGGTGCTGCTCGCGTTCGCGGCCGGGCCGATCGTGCGGCTGCTTGACGCCGACGCCGGTCCTGCGCAGATCGACGCCGGCACCCTGATGCTGCGGCTGTTCGCCCCGCAACTTCCCCTGTACGGGATCGCCGTGGTGCTCACCGGAGTGCTGCAGGCGCACCACCGGTTCGCCTGGCCGGTGATCGCCCCGCTGCTGTCCAGCGTCACGGTGATCGGCACCTACCTGACCTTCGCCGCCACCGAGGGACGGCTGGCCGACCTGCCCGGGGTGGGCGCGTCAGGCCAACTGCTGCTGGCCGCTGGTACCACCGGCGGAGTGGCCGTGCTGTCGCTGTGCCTGTTCGTGCCGCTGCGCCCGCTGGGTCTGCGGCTACGACCCGGCCTACGGTTCGTTGGCGCGGCCCGCGATGCGGTCGGCGGGCTGGCGGCGGCCGGCGCGGTCACTGTCGGCGCGCAGCAGCTCGCCATACTGGTCGCGGTCTGGCTCTGCTTCGCCGGTGGCGCGCCGCAGGGCAGCGTCGTGCTGTTCACGCTGGCCCAGACGGTGTTCCTGCTGCCCTGGTCGGTGCTCGCGGTGCCGTTGGCGACTGCGGCGTACCCGACCCTGGCCGCAGCCCACAGCCACGGGGACATCGCCGGGTACCGATCAAACCTCGGTCCGGCCGTACGCGGCGTGGTCCTGCTCTGCTGTCTCGGCGCGGCCGTCCTGGTCTCGGTCTGCCTTCCGGCTGCGGCCTTTCTGGTCCCGGCCGGGCAGGCCGGGACGCTGGCCGCCGGCATCGCCGGCTTCGCTCCGGGCCTGATCGGCTACGGCATCTTCGCGATCGGCTCCAGGGCGCTGTACGCGGCCGGCCGTCCGGCGCCTGCCGCCGCAGCGGTGGCCGGCGGCTGGAGCTGCGTGCTGGTCGCCGCGCCGGTGCTGTCGCTGGTGCTGCCGGACCGTGACCGGGTCCCCGCCTTGGCGCTGGCCAACGCGCTCGGCATGTTGGTGATGGGGCTGCTGCTGGTCGCGGCGCTCCGCCGGGTCGGCGGTGGCGCGGTGCTGACCGGGCTCGGCCGTGCGACGGCGACTGGTCTGGTAGCCAGTGCCGCCGCGGCGGCTGCGGGCGCCGGCGTGGCGTACCTGACCGGGCCGGGGCCGACCACCCCGACCGTGCCCGGCGTGCTGCTGCAGGGCATGCTGTCCGGGGCGACCGGGTTGGCGGTCTTTCTCGCGGTGGCCCTGCCTGCGGACCGCCACGATCTGCGGCCGATGGTTGTTGGTGCGGTGCGCCGGACCTGGCGGCTGGCGGCCGGCCGGCGACGGGACGGGAAGGGGACGGAGTCGCGGTGAGTGATCCGACGGACGACCGCTGGAGGGGGGCGGTCCTGCTGCTGATCGGCTCCAGCACGGGCGGTATCGGCCAGCACGTCGCATCCCTGAGCCGCGGCCTTGTGTCGGGCGGGGCGCGGGTGACCGTGTGCGGTCCGCTCGCTGTCGAACAGCAGTTCCGGTTCACCGCGTCCGGTGCCCGGTTCGTCCCGGTGGAGATCCCGGCCAACCCGACCCTGGCCGACGTCCGCGCGGTGACCGCGCTCCGCCGCGTCCTCGCCGACGGGGCCGACGTCGTGCACGCGCACGGACTACGCGCCGGATTCGTCGCGGCGCTCGCCCGACCGTCCGCGCCGATCGTGGTGACCTGGCACAACAGCATTCTCGCCGGTGGACTGCGGGGGCAGCTCGCGCGGCTGGTCGAGCGGCGGGTGGCGCGGGTCGCCCAGGTGACCCTCGGCGCCTCCGCCGACCTTGTCGAGCGGGCGTTGGAACTCGGCGCGTCCGATGCCCGGCTCGGCCCGGTGGCGGCGCCGGAGTTACCCGCGCCGAGGCGCAGCCGTGCCGCGGTTCGCGCGGAGTTCGGTGTCGGCGCCCATCGACCCCTGGTGCTCTCGGTCGGCCGGCTGCACCCGCAGAAGCGCTACGACCTGCTGGTCGACGCCGCCGCCGGGTGGCGCGAACTGACCCCACCGGCGCAGGTGGTGATCGCCGGAACCGGGCCCAGCTACCTGTCCCTGGCGGCGCAGATCTCGGCGGTACGGGCACCGGTCACCCTGCTCGGCCACCGTCATGACGTGGCCGACCTGCTACTCGGTGCCGACCTGGCGGTCGTCAGCAGCGACTGGGAGGCTCGACAGCTGTTCGCCCAGGAGGCGTTGCGGGCCGGCGTACCACTGGTGGCGACCGCGGTCGGCGGGTTGCCCGAACTGGTCGGAGACGCCTGCCGGTTGATTCCGCCCGGCGACCTGGCCGCACTGGACGGCGCTGTGCGCGAGCTGCTGAGCGACCATCAGCAGCGGGCCGACCTGGCCGATCGTGGACCCCGGCAGGCCGCCGGCTGGCCGACCGACGCGGACAGTCTCGACCTGGTCCGCGCCGTCTACCGGGAGTTGACCGACGGGCGGGGCGTCACCGGCGTGCGGAAGGTAGCCGGCGGTCAGTCGGTGTCGGGCCGCCGCAACGGGCCGACCGACCGCGACGAACGACCCGTGGACGGGATCGGCTGATGCGTCACCGGGTCGTGCCGCTGCTGCTGATGTCGGTGCTGCTGGCCGCTGGCGTGGCGGCACTGGCCGGCCGGCCGGCAGTGGGCACCTCCGGCCGCAGCGCCGACTACGTGGTGATCGTCGGAGTTCCGGGCCTGCGCTGGGACGACATCGACCGGCGGACGACGCCGACGCTGTGGCGGCTGGCGGAGCAGGGCTCGATCGCCTCACTTTCGGTGCGATCCGCGCAGCGCCCGACCTGTCCGGCCGACGGCTGGGTCACCCTCGGCGCCGGCAACTACGCGGCGTACGACGGCACCACCGGCGACGGCACCTGCCCGCCGGCGCAGATCGCCGTCGAGCAACCCGACGGCATCGGCGGCTACCTGACCTCGCAGCCCGCGACCGTACGCCTCAACCAGGAACGTCTCGCCTGGGGCGCGGTGCCCGGCGCGTTGGCCGAGTCGGTGCGGTGCACGGTGGCTGTCGGACCGGGTGCCGCGCTGACCGCCGCCCGGCCGTTCGGCCGGGTCGACCGCTACGAGCCGGAACTCCCGCAGGACCCGGCGGACCTGCTCGCCTCCTGCGTGCTGAGCGTGGTCGCCGCCGGAGTGGTCGCCGGTTCCGACCCGATCGAACGGGCCGCCGCCGCCCGGCAGGCCGACGCGACGCTGGCGCGGGTCCTGGCGGCCCGCCCGCAGCGTTCACTCGTGCTGGTCGCCGGGCTGGCCGACACCAGCGCACCGGCCCGGCTGCACGTCGCGATCGCCGACGGCCCCGGCTGGGACGCCGGCTGGATGACGTCGCCGACCACCGGCCGGGACGGCTACCTGCAGCTGGTGGACCTGGCGCCGACCGCGCTGCACGTGCTCGACCGGGACCAACCCGACGGGCTGTTCATCGGCCAGCCGGCGAGTTCGGTACCCGGCCGGCCGGAGGACCTCGCGACGGCGATCGCGTACCCGGCCGACGCCGACCGGGAGGCCCGCGCCCAGCGACGCGCCGCGGTCTGGTTCTTCGGCCTGCTCGCCGGGTTCCATACGGTCCTCGCCGTGGCCGTCGTACCGTTGCTGCGCCGGGTGCGACGCACCGCTGGGCGGCCCGGCCCGGACCCGGTCACCCGACGGGTCGACGCCGTCATGGAGGTGCTGCTGATCGCGGCCGCGCTCGTCATCCCGGCGGCGTTGCTGGCCGAGGTGGTGCCCTGGTGGCGCAGTGGCCAGCCCGGCCCTGCGTTGGCCGTGACCACGCTGCTGGCGGTCGCCGCCGCGACGGCGGCGGTCCGGTTCAGCCGTTCCTACCGGCACACGCTCGCCCCGATGACGCTGGTCGCCATGATCGCGGCGGCGGTCGTCGCCGCCGACGTGCTGACCGGGGCCCGGCTGCAGCTCAACGGCGTCACCGGGTACTCCGCCTCTGAAGGCGGTCGCTACGCCGGGCTCGGCACAGTGGGGCTGGGAGTGCTGATCGCCGGCACCCTGCTGGCCGCCGGTTGCCTGGCCCAGCGGGTCCGGCGTAGCTGGCGGGTGACGGTGGTGGTCACCATCGGTGGTGCAGCGGTGATCCTGGTCGGCAGCCCCTACCTGGGTGCCGACCCGGTAGGAGCGATCGCGTTGACCGCCGGGGTGGCGATCACGGCGGCGATCAGCACCGGTGGGTGGCTGAGCGTGCCCAAAGTGGCGTGGGCGACGATCGCGGGTCTGCTGGTGACCGCCGGCTTCGCACTACTCGATCTGCAGCGGCCGGAGACCGAACGGGGCAGCCTGGGACGGTTCTTCACCGCACTGGCCGACGGCACCGGCGGTCTGACCCTGCACCGTTCCTCGGCGGCCAACATGTCGGCCCTGTTGAGCAGCCCGTTGACGGTACTGGCGCTGGTCGCCGCAGTACTCGTGTGGTTCGCCCTGCTGCAGCCGTGGGGCGGGCTGAAACGGCTGTTCGGCATCTACCCGGCGGTGCGGGCGGCGATGGCCGGCATCGCTGTGTCGTCGGTGATCGGCGGCGGACTCGCGGGTTCGGCGCTGGACGTGGCTGGTGCGGCGGCGGCGGTGACCGTGCCGCTGGCCGCGCTGGTGGCGTTGCGGGTGCTCGGGCACTCGGCGGACCGGACCAGACCGTCGACCGGCCCGCCGGGCTCGGCCGAGCAGACCCCGGCGAAGGCACCCGACGAGGTCAGCGAGTCCGCTGTTTCGGCAGGTGTTACCGTGGAGTCCCGTGGATCGCGCCAGCAGCTTCATCAGTGACGCGCCGGTCTGCACGACCAGTCAGACGACCCACGGGAGCACGCCTTGGCCCCTTCGACACAGACGGTACGGCACATTTTCGTCACCGGGGGCGTCGCGTCCTCACTCGGCAAGGGGTTGACCGCATCCAGCCTGGGCAACCTGCTCAACGCCCGCGGACTCCGGGTGGTGATGCAGAAGCTCGACCCGTACCTCAACGTCGACCCCGGCACGATGAACCCCTTCCAGCACGGTGAGGTGTTCGTCACCGACGACGGCGCCGAGACCGATCTCGACGTGGGGCACTACGAGCGGTTCCTCGACCGTGACCTGTCCTGCAAGGCCAACGTGACCACCGGTCAGATCTACTCCGAGGTCATCGCCAAGGAACGCCGGGGCGAGTACCTCGGCGACACGGTGCAGGTGATTCCGCACATCACCAACGAGATCAAGGCCAGGATCCGGGCGATGGGGGAGCCCGACGAGCACGGGCTGATCCCGGACGTGGTGATCACCGAGGTGGGCGGCACCGTCGGAGACATCGAGTCGTTGCCGTTCCTGGAGGCGATCCGCCAGGTCCGCCACGATGTCGGCCGGGACCGCTGCTTCTACCTGCACGTGTCGCTGGTTCCCTATCTGGTGCCGTCCGGCGAGCTCAAGACCAAGCCGACGCAGCACTCGGTCGCCGCGCTGCGCAGCATCGGTATCCAGCCGGACGCGATTGTGTGCCGCTCCGACCGGGAGATCCCGGACAAGTTGAAGCACAAGCTGTCGCTCTACTGTGACGTGGACCGGGAGGCGGTCATCGCCGCCCCCGACGCGCCGAGCATCTACGACATCCCGAAGGTGCTGCACCGGGAGGGCCTCGACGCCTACGTGGTGCGCCGGCTGAGCCTGTCCTTCCGGGACGTGGACTGGACCAGTTGGGACGACCTGCTGGAGCGGGTGCACCATCCGCGACACACCGTGACCGTGGCGCTGGTCGGCAAGTACGTCGACCTGCCGGACGCGTACCTCTCGGTGACCGAGGCGATCCGGGCGGCGGGTTTCGGGCACCGTGCGCGGGTGCAGATCCGGTGGGTGCCCAGCGACGAGTGTGTCAGCCCGAACGGTGCCGCCGCCGCGCTCAGCGGGGTCGACGGGATCGTGATTCCGGGCGGGTTCGGGGTGCGGGGCATCGAGGGCAAGATCGGCGCGGCTCGGTACGGGCGAGAGAACGGTGTCCCGGTGCTCGGGCTCTGCCTCGGTTTGCAGTGCATGACGATCGAGGTGGCCCGCAACGGCGCCGGTCTGGCCGGTGCCAACTCCGCCGAGTTCGGCGAGGAGGTCGAACACCCGATCATCGCGACCATGGCCGACCAAGAGCAGATCGTCGCCGGCAAGGGGGACATGGGCGGCACGATGCGGCTGGGTGGGTACCGGGCGTTGCTGGCCGAGGGCTCGATCGTCGCGCAGGCGTACGGGGCGACCGAGGTCAATGAGCGGCACCGGCACCGCTACGAGGTGAACAACGCGTACCGGGAGGTGTTGGAGAAAGCCGGGTTGCGGATCTCGGGCACCTCGCCGGACGGCCGGCTGGTTGAGTTCGTCGAGCTGGACCGGGCTGAGCACCCGTTCTTCGTGGCCACCCAGGCCCATCCGGAGCTGAAGAGCCGCCCGACCCGGCCGCATCCGTTGTTCCACGCCTTCGTCGGTGCCGTGATCACCTATTCGGAGGCCGACCAGTTGCCGGTGGATCTGGTGCCGGCCCCCGGAGGCCGGGCCTGATGCGGGAGCATGAGCCGGACGCCGAAGACGGCTCGGGTGGTCACGTCTACCAGGTGTTGTCGCGGATCGACCGGTTCTCCGGCCCGGTCTTCTCGGTGGTCAGTGACGAGGTGACGATGCCAGGCGGCGGTGTGGCCAGGCGCGACTACGTACGGCACGTCGGCGCGGTCGCAGTGGTCGCGCTCGACGAGGCCGGACGAGTGGTGCTGATCCGTCAGTACCGCCACCCGGTGGGCCGGCAACTGTGGGAGCTACCCGCCGGCCTGATCGACGTCGCCGGGGAGGAACTGCCCGCCACCGCCCACCGGGAGCTCGTCGAGGAGGCCGACCTGACCGCCGGTCGACTCGACCTGCTCGTCGATGTGCACCCGTCGCCGGGATTCTCGGACGAGACGGTCCGGATCTTCCTCGCCCGGGACCTTACCCCGGTGCCGGAGCAGGACCGGCACCACCGCCACGACGAGGAGGCCGAGCTGCAGATCCGCCTCGTCGACCTCGACGAGGCGGTCCGGATGGTGCTGGCCGGCGAGATCACCAACGGTCCGGCGGTGGCCGGTCTGCTGGCTGCCGCCTGCGCCCGGCAGACAGGGTGGGCGGCGCTGCGCGCCGCCACCGAACCTGCCTCGCGCCCGCCCGGCGGCGCGGCGCGCTGACCCGGTGTACGCCGAACGGCGGCCGGGGCGGATGTCGCCCGACCGCCGTTCGGCTTGTCGCAATCTCCGCTCGGCGACCGGCCGGATCCGCCGGGGTCGCCGAGCAATCGGGTGGTCAGTCGCGCAGCGGCCGCCCCTGGGCGTCGGTGCCGCCGTTGACCAGGACGAGAATCCCGTCGATCAGGCCCCAGAGCGAACCGAGGCCACAGGTGACGACGCTGACGACCAGCTGGAGTACGGCGATCTTGGTATGGCCTGTGTAGAACCGGCCGACGCCGAAGCCGCCCAGCAGGATGCCGAGGACCCCGGCGATGATCTTGCTTTTGTCGGAGACGCCACCGGCGCCAGGATGCTGAGGAAAGGTCATGAAGCGGCAATGTAGTGACCTTGGTCCAGGTCGTCGCAGCGAAAGTCCGGATGCTGGGAAAACCCGTGAACGGGTGCTACCTGGTGGTCTCGGACCTTCGCTCTGTGTAGCCAGCTGGCCGGTGGCTGCGTGGGATGACACACCGTCAAGCCGCGCCGCCATCGACTGTCAACGTGCGGACTGTCGGACCCGTCGACCGGATCTAGACTTCGCCGGGAGACAAGTTCGGGCAGCGTGGCCCGCGGAAAGGTGACGGCGACGTGAAGGTTGGCATTCCCCGCGAGGTCAAGAACCACGAGTACCGGGTGGCGATCACCCCGGCCGGGGTGCACGAGTTCACCCGGGCCGGTCACCAGGTGACGGTGGAGACTGGCGCCGGCGTCGGGTCCTCCATCACCGACGACGAGTTCGCCGCCGCCGGGGCGAGTATCGCCCCGAGCGCCGACGATGTCTGGGCAAGCGCCGACCTGGTACTCAAGGTGAAGGAGCCGGTCGCCGAGGAACACCACCGGATGCGTTCCGGCCAGGTGCTCTTCACCTACCTGCACCTTGCGGCGTCGCGGGAGTGCACCGACGCCCTGCTGCGGCAGCGGGTCACCGGAATCGCGTACGAGACGGTGGAAAACGCCGACCGGTCCCTCCCGCTGCTCGCACCGATGTCCGAGGTCGCCGGTCGGCTGGCCGCGCAGGTCGGCGCGTACCACCTGATGCGTCCCGGCGGCGGGCGCGGCGTGCTGATGGGCGGGGTCCCCGGCGTCTACCCGGCGAAGGTGGTGGTCATCGGGGCCGGGGTGTCCGGGATGAACGCGGCGGCGATCGCGGCCGGGATGCATGCCGACGTCCTGCTGCTCGACCGGGAGATCAGCAAGCTGCGTCAGGCGGACGCGATCCACCAGGGGCGGATGAAGACGGTCGCGTCGAACACCTACGAGGTCGAACGGGCGGTGATCGACGCGGACCTGGTGATCGGCGCGGTCCTGGTGCCCGGGGCGAAGGCACCCAGGATCGTCACCAACGAACTGGTGTCCCGGATGAAGCCCGGCAGTGTGCTCGTCGACATCTCGATCGACCAGGGTGGCTGTTTCGAGGACTCCCGGCCCACCACCCACGCCGAACCCGTCTACCCGGTCCACGACTCGGTCTTCTACTGCGTGGCGAACATGCCGGGCGCCGTCCCGCACACCAGCACCTACGCGTTGACCAACGTCACCCTGCCGTACGCCCTCGAACTCGCCAACCGGGGCTGGCGCGACGCGCTGCGCCACGATCGGGCTCTCGCCGCCGGTCTGAACACCCACGACGGCGAGATCACCTCCGGCCCGGTGGCCGAGGCACACGGCCTGAGCAGCCGGTCGTTGGCCGAGGTGCTGGGCTGACCGGCGACGCGCCGCCACCGACGGTGCCGCCGGCCCCCGCGCTGCGGCACGCGGTCCGCAGCTACCTGGATCACCTGACCGTCGAACGCGGGCTGTCCCAGCACACCCTCCGGTCGTACCGGCGCGACCTGGACCGATACCTCGGCACCCTGGCGAACCTGGGGATCGACGAGCTGGCCAAGGTGGGGTCGGCGCAGATCACCGGGCACCTCGCCGCGATGCGGTCCGGCGCAGATGGGCAGCCGCCGCTGTCGGCCGCGTCCACCGCCCGGGCCGCCAGCGCCATCCGCGGGCTGCACCGGTTCGCCGTCCGGGAGGGACACGCCGACTCCGACGCCGGCCGCGATGTCCGTCCCGCCGTCCCGCCGCGTCGGCTGCCCCGGGCGCTCGACCTCGACCAGATCGAACGGCTGCTGGCCGCCGCCGGGGCCGTGGACGGTCCGGTGCCGCCGTTGGCCGTACGCGACCGGGCACTGCTGGAGTTCCTCTACGGCACCGGGGCGCGGATCTCCGAGGCGGTCGGTGCCGCCGTCGACGACCTCGACCTGGCCACCGGGGCGGTCCTGCTCCGCGGCAAGGGCGGCCGGCAGCGGGTGGTCCCGGTCGGTGGGTACGCGGCCGACGCGCTGCGGGCGTACCTGACCCGGGTGCGGCCGGCCCTCGCGGCGGCGGGCCGGGGCAGCCCGGCCGTCTTCCTCAACGCGCGGGGCGGGCAGCTGTCCCGGCAGAGCGCGTGGACGGTGCTGCGGCGCGCCGCAGCACGCGCCGGGCTGCCGGTGAGCGGGGCGCATCCTGTTTCCCCGCACACCCTGCGGCACTCGTACGCCACCCATCTGCTCGACGGCGGCGCGGACGTACGGGTGGTCCAGGAACTG
This sequence comes from Micromonospora sp. LOL_014, assembly GCF_048060245.1. Lineage (NCBI taxonomy): Bacteria > Bacillati > Actinomycetota > Actinomycetes > Micromonosporales > Micromonosporaceae > Micromonospora > Micromonospora sp. LOL_014. The sequence continues at coordinate 108,194 of NZ_JBHMIP010000021.1, read as the reverse complement.
CTCGGGCACGCGTCGGTGACCACCACCCAGGTCTACACTCTGGTGACCGTCGACCGGCTCCGCGAAATCTACGCCACCTCCCATCCGCGGGCCCGTCATTGACCCGCTCCGCGTGCCTACGGTTGATCCGTGGGCGGGTGCGGGTGAGGCCGCCGGGCGTACCCGGGCAAGCCGGGTCGACACGCCGGACCGGTGTCCGCCGCACCCCAGCCGGGTGGCGTACAGTCGGGCAACGGCGCGGCTTTCGTACGGCGGCAGGCGAAGGCCCCGCAGCGGCGACGCCGCTGCAGACGCCGGTCGGCTCCGGCGCCGAGCAGTCGTCGGGAGGGGGCGCACAGGACATGGCGGGCAACGGTGACCGTGCCGAGGCGTGGACCTCGACGCTCCGCGAACAACAGGCGGGGCTCGATCTGAGCGCGGAGCTCGGTCCCGCCGATCCGACCGCCTACACCATGCGCAAGCCGATCCCCGAGCCGATGCCGACCGACCGGCACGGCCCGGCGCGGATCATCGCGATGGCCAACCAGAAGGGCGGCGTCGGCAAGACCACCACGACGATCAACCTCGGTGCCGCGTTGGCCGAGTACGGACGCCGGGTGCTGCTGGTCGACTTCGACCCGCAGGGCGCGTTGTCGGTCGGGCTCGGGGTCAACCCGCACAACCTTGATCTGTCGGTCTACAACCTGCTGATGCAGGACGACGTCACCGCCGAGGACGTGCTGATCAAGACCGACGTCGCCGGTCTGCACCTGCTGCCGGCCAACATCGATTTGTCGGCCGCGGAGATCCAGCTGGTCAACGAGGTCGCCCGGGAGATGGCCCTGGCCCGGGTGCTCAAGTCGATCCGCAAGGAGTACGACTTCGTTCTGATCGACTGCCAGCCCTCGCTCGGTCTGCTGGCGATCAACGCGCTCACCGTGGCGCACGGTGTGCTGATCCCCCTGGAGTGTGAGTTCTTCAGCCTGCGCGGGGTGGCGCTGCTGCTGGACACCATCGACAAGGTCCGCGAGCGGCTCAACTTCGACCTGGAGCTGGAAGGCATCCTCGCCACGATGTACGACAGCCGCACCACCCACTGCCGGCAGGTGCTGCAGCGGGTGGTCGAGGCGTTCGGCGACAAGGTCTACCAGACGGTCATCACCAAGACGGTGAAGTTCCCCGAGTCGACGGTGGCCGGCGCGCCGATCACCAGCCTTGACCCGGCCTCGTCTGGGGCCCGCAACTACCGGCAGCTGGCCCGTGAGGTCATCGCGCACCAGGCGGAGCGCTAACCTGCGGTGCAGCTCGTCGAGCAGGTGGACTACGGTCGACGGGTGAGCGCTCCGACGGTCGACGCGACAGCTGGGCAGGTGGCCGATACGGCACCCGGCTCCGGCGACGCCGCCGGGGTGGCCCGGCCCGGCGAGAGCACCGGATTCACCGTCCGGCTGGACAACTTCACCGGCCCGTTCGACCTGTTGCTGCAGCTCATCGGGAAACACAAGCTGGACGTAACCGAGGTGGCGTTGCACCAGGTCACCGACGAGTTCATCGGCTACATCCGGGCGATGGGCGACGACTGGGACCTGGACGAGGCCAGTGAGTTCCTGGTCGTCGCGGCGACCCTGCTCGACCTCAAGGCGGCCCGGCTGCTGCCCGCCGCCCAGGTCGAGGACGAAGAGGATCTGGCTCTGCTGGAAGCCCGGGACCTGCTGTTCGCCCGGCTGTTGCAGTACAAGGCGTTCAAGGAGGCCGCGGGGCACATCGCCGAGCTGGAGACCGCCGGGGCCCGCCGCTATCCCCGCTCGGTCACCATGGAGGAGCGGTACGCGCAGGCGCTGCCTGAACTGGTGCTCGGTGTCGGTCCGGAGCGGCTCGCGAAGCTCGCGATCAGGGCGATGACGCCACGCGTCGCACCGGTCGTCTCCATCGACCACGTGCACCAGATCCGGGTGAGCGTGCGGGAGCACGCCACTCTGTTGCGTGACCGGCTGCGCCGGATGGGCACCGCGACGTTCCAGACGCTGTGCCTGGACTGCGAGTCCACCCTGGAGGTCGTCGCACGCTTCCTCGCGCTGCTGGAGCTCTACCGGGAGGGTCTGGTCGGCTTCAGCCAGGAGCAGGCCCTGGGAGATCTGACCGTACGCTGGACCGGGGGCGCCGACGGCGGCGGGGAGCTCACCATCGACGAGTACGCCGGCCACCCGGAGGAACGGGACGCCGCGGCGGCACCGCCCGCCCAGCCGGACACCGTCCAGGAGGAGACCTCGTGAGCACCGACGAGCAGCCTGACTCGCTCGCCGAGCAGGCGGCCGCCTGGGTTCCACCGTGGGCTCGGGCCCCCGTACCAGCGGAGCGTGCCCCCGCGCCCGAACCGGAGCCGCCGCCGGACCCCGAGCCTGAACCGGTCCCGGCGGCGGAGCCGGACCCCGAGCCTGAACCGGTGTCGGTCGCTGAGCCGGCACCAGCTACTGAGCCGACCCCGGTGGTTGAGCCGTCGCCGGTCCGACCGGAGGCGCTGGCGTTGCTCGACGACGGCGAGCTGCGCGCCGCGCTCGAAGCAATCATGCTCGTGATCGACGAACCCGTCGCCGAGGTGGTTCTGGCCCAGGTGCTGGAGCAGCCCACCGACCGGATCGCCGCGGTCCTCGCCGACCTTTCCGCCGGCTACACCGCGGCCGGTCACGGCTTCGACCTGCGCCGGGCGGCTGGCGGCTGGCGGCTCTACACCCGTCCGGAGTACGCACCGTACGTGGAGCGGTTCGTGCTCGACGGGCAGTCGGCGCGGCTGACCCAGGCCGCGCTGGAGACCCTCGCTGTGGTCGCCTACAAGCAGCCGGTGACGCGCGGTCGGGTCTCCGCGATCCGGGGTGTCAACTGCGACGGGGTGATCCGTACCCTGTTGTCCCGTGGCCTGATCGAGGAGTGCGGCAGCGAGCCGGAGTCCGGCGCCTACCTCTACCGCACCTCGACGCTGTTCCTGGAGAAACTGGGGTTGGACAGCGTCGAGGAGCTACCCTCGCTCGCGCCGTTCCTGCCCGACGACGTGGAAGAGATTGCCGATGCCCAGCGATGACGACAGCGGTGTCCAGCGTCTGCAGAAGGTGCTCGCCACCGCCGGGGTCGGCTCGCGGCGGGCCTGCGAGGATCTGATCTTCCGACGCCGGGTGACGGTCGACGGACGCATCGCTCAACTCGGTGACAAGGTCGACCCGCGTACGGCGGTCATCCACGTCGACGGCGAACGGGTCGTCGCCGACCACCGGCTCGCCTATCTGGCGATGAACAAGCCCCGCGGTGTCGTTTCCACCATGGCAGACGAAAAGGGGCGTACCGCGTTGTCGGACCTGCTCGACCGGGTCGACCAGCGGGTCTACCACGTCGGCCGGCTGGACGCGGACAGTGAGGGACTGTTGCTGCTGACCAACGACGGCACGCTGGCGCATCGCCTGATGCATCCGTCGTACGGGGTGCCGAAGACGTACCTGTGTGAGATCGCCGGCCCGGTGCCCCGGGCGGTCGGCCGCCGGCTGCTCGCCGGTGTCGACCTCGACGACGGGCCGGCCAAAGTGGACAAGTACGCGCTGCTGGACACCCTGGGTCGCACCGCGCAGGTTGAGGTGGTGCTGCACGAGGGGCGCAACCACATCGTGCGTCGGCTGTTCGACGAGGTGGGGCACCCGGTCTCGCGACTGGTGCGGACCGCCATCGGGCCGATCCGGCTCGGTGACCTGCGGCCGGGGCGGACCCGGCGGCTGAACAACGCGGAGGTCGCCGCCCTGTTCGCGGCCGTCAGTGACTAACCAGGCATGATGGACCCGGAAAGCGGGCACTCGGCAGGTGCTCTCGTGGATGCTCCCGGGACTACCGGGGCCGGTGGTGCGGAAGAGAGGAAACCGACGGTGGCTGAGCAGGTACGGACCGGGCACTTTGTGGTGGCGGTGGATGGTCCGTCCGGATCCGGCAAATCCACCGTTTCCCGGCGACTGGCCACCGCGACGGGCGCCCGCTATCTGGACACCGGGGCGATGTACCGGGCGATCACCTGGGCGGTGCTCCGGTCTGGCGTCAATCCGCACGACACGCCCGGGGTCGTCAAGGTCGCGTCGGACGTCGCCTTGACCGTCGGCACCGATCCGGCGGCACCGCATATCAGTGCGGACGGCGTCGCGGTGGACGTCGAGATCCGCAGCCAGGAGGTCACCTCCGCAGTGTCCGCGGTGGCCGCCGTGCCTGCGGTACGCGAACGGCTGGTCGCCGAGCAGCGCGCGTTGATCGACCAGCCGGCCCCGATCGTCGTCGAGGGCCGTGACATCGGCTCCGTCGTCGCACCCGACGCCGACCTCAAGGTCTACCTCACCGCTTCGGCCGAGGCCCGGGCGATGCGGCGCAGCGCCGAGACCGCCGCCGACGTGGCGGCGACAGCGGCGGCGCTGGCCCGCCGCGACCGGCTCGACTCGACCCGGGCCGCCGACCCGTTGCAGCAGTCCGCCGACGCGGTCGAGCTGGACACCACCGGGATGGGCATCGACGAGGTCGTCGACCGGCTCCGTGAGCTGCTCGCAGCCCGGACGACCCGGTGAGCGCCGAGGCGGTTCCGGACGAGCGGACCGGGCCGGCTGCCCCGGTCCCGGTGGTCGCCGTCGTCGGGCGTCCCAACGTCGGCAAGTCCACACTGGTCAACCGGATCATCGGCCGCCGGCAGGCGGTGGTGGAGGACACCCCGGGCGTGACCCGGGACCGGGTACCGTACGACGCCAACTGGTCCGGCCGGCAGTTCGTCGTCGTCGACACCGGCGGCTGGGAGCCGGATGCCCGCGACCGCGCCGCCGCGATCGCCGCCCAGGCCGAAGCTGCGGTGGCCACCGCGGACGTCGTCCTGTTCGTCGTCGACGCCACGGTCGGCTCGACCGACGTCGACGAGGCCGCGGTCAAGATGCTGCGACGCAGCGCCAAACCGGTCCTGCTGGTCGCCAACAAGGCCGACAACATGTCCGTCGAGTTGGAGTCGGCCGCCCTGTGGTCGCTCGGCCTGGGGGAGCCGTACCCGGTCTCCGCGCTGCACGGCCGCGGGTCCGGTGATCTGCTCGACGCGGTCCTCGACGCGTTACCTGATCCGCCGCCGGTCACCGAGCCGGGTGGGCCGCGTGGCCCTCGCCGGGTCGCCCTGGTCGGCCGGCCGAACGTCGGCAAGTCGAGTCTGCTCAACCGGCTCGCCCGGGAGGATCGGGCCGTCGTCGACTCCGTCGCGGGCACCACCGTCGACCCGGTGGACAGCATCGTCGAGATCGGCGGTGAGCCCTGGCAGTTCGTCGACACCGCTGGGCTGCGCAAGCGCGCAAACCGGGCCAGCGGCACCGAGTACTACGCCAGCCTGCGCACCGCCGGTGCGATCGAAGCGGCCGAGGTGGCGGTCGTCCTGCTCGACGCCAGCGAAGTCCTGAGCGAGCAGGACCAGCGGGTGTTGTCGATGGTCGTCGAGGCCGGCCGGGCGCTGGTGATCGCGTTCAACAAGTGGGACCTGGTCGACGCCGACCGGCGGTACTACCTGGAGAAGGAGATCGAGTGGGATCTCCGGCGCATCCCGTGGGCGATCCGGGTGAACATCTCCGCCCGGACCGGCCGGTCGGTGGAGCGGCTCGCCCCGGCGCTGCGGACCGCCCTGGCCAGCTGGGAGACCCGGATCCCGACCGGCCAGCTCAACCAGTGGATCACCGCCCTGGTGCAGGCCACCCCGCACCCGGTACGCGGCGGCCGCGCACCGCGCATCCTCTTCGCCACCCAGGCCGGCGTGGCGCCGCCCCGGTTCGTGCTGTTCACCACCGGCCCGCTCGACGCCGGCTACCAGCGGTTCGTCGAGCGCAAGCTGCGGGAGGAGTTCGGCTTCGAGGGAACCCCGATCGAGGTCACGGTGCGCCCGCGCAAGCAGGTGGGTCCCGGCGGGCGGGGCAAGGCCCACGGCTGACGCCTGTTGCCGCTGTGGCTGTCGTGGCCGTCGGGTGGGGCCACGGAGTCCTGGCCGACCGGTGCGCTACGCTGTACCGGCTGCCGCTGGCGTTGTGTCGGCGGAGGCGGGACGTGGCGCAGCTTGGTAGCGCACTTGACTGGGGGTCAAGGGGTCGTCGGTTCGAATCCGGCCGTCCCGACAGTTGTTAAAGAAGCCGCTGACTAGGAGTAATCTCTGGTCAGCAGCTTCTAATGCACTGTGCCTCGGTAGGAGATTGCTGATCTAGACCCGTCGTTCGCACATGCGGTTGAGTGACTTGCGTTGCGGGTCCGGGCGCCTCACCGGTCGGGCATACCGTCGCGTGCCGACAGCGACCGGGTGACGATTTCGAGGACGGCTGGGCGGTGCTCGTTGAGGAAGAAGTGCCCGCCGGTCATCGTGTGGATGGTGACGCCCGCGGTGGTGTGCCGGCGCCACGCGTCGGCCTCGTCCGGGGTGGTCGTCGGGTCGGCGGTGCCGGTCAGTACCGTCACCGGGGCGGAGATCGTCACGTCTGGGGCGCACCGGTAGGTCTCGATCGCACGGTAGTCGTTGCGGATCGCCGGCAGCAGCAGCGCCCGCATCTCCGGGTCGGCGAAGACCCGGCTGTCGGAACCGTCGAGGGCCGTCAGTTCGGCGATGAGGCCGTCGTCGTTGAGAGTGTGTACGCGTTCATCGCGGTGCCGGGACGGAGCGCGGCGGCCGGAGACGAAGAGCCGGCGAGGAGTGAGCCCCAGCCGGTTCTCCAGCCGTCGTGCCACCTCGAAGGCGACGGTCGCGCCCATGCTGTGTCCGAAGAGGGAGACGTCGCCGCCGAGGTCGGGCAGGGCGGCGAGCGCGTCGAAGGCTCCGTCTGCGAGGTCGGCGACGGAATTGGCGAAGGGCTCGTCGTGGCGCTCCATGCGACCGGGGTACTGCACGGCGAGAACCGCGACGGCGGGGGCCAGGGCGACCGAGTGCCGGAAGTAGAAGCTGGCGCTGCCACCGGCGTGCGGGAGGCAGATCAGGCGCGGCGCGTCCACCGCCGCCGAGTGGTAACGGCGAATCCAGGCACCTGCGGTGATCGATGTCATGGGTGTCAGGATGCCGTCCAGGCTTCGCGGGCGCCAGTGCCGGCTAGTCGAGCCGCTCCGCCAGGATCTCCACGGCCAGGGCGGTGGCTGCGACCACGTCCGCCACCTGCTGCATGCTGACCGTTTCGGGGACATCGCCGGCCCGGTGGTAGTGCGGGTTGCGGAAGTTGGCCGTGTCGGTGATTTGGACCGCGGGCAGATCGGCGTCCCAGAACGGCAGGTGGTCGCTGCGCGCGAAGTGCTGGGTGAACGGCACGAAACGGCCAAGCAGCGGCCCCAGCACAGGGAGGTCGGTGGGTGCGCGGAGCAGAATAGTGCCGGTCGGGCCGGCCAGCTGGGTCAGGGCGGCCGCGAACAGCGTCGCCATCGTACGACTGGACCGCTGGTAGAGCACGGCAGCGAAGTCCGCTCGCTGCCCGTCGCGCCGAATTCGCTTGATCTGCCCAGGGTAGAGCAGGCCGAGCCCGGTCGGCAGATGTTGGCTGCCGGGCTCCGTGCTAGCGAATCCGAGCATCTCGAACACATAGGCGCCGACCACCTTCCGCCTGGCAACCGACATCTGCCGCACCAGGTGACGGGCACCGTGAAAGCCGAGTTCCTCGTGGTCGACCGCGACGAGCAGCACCGTACGGCGGAACCGTGTCCCACCCAGCAGTCGTGCCAGTTCCAGTAGTCCGACCACGCCGGTGCCGTTGTCGTCGGCGCCGCCGGTGCCTGGAACCGTGTCGTGGTGGGCGAGGACCAGGACCACCTCGGAGAGCTCGCCCTCCTTGGCGGCGACGATGTTGACGCCGTCGATGTCCACGTCGGTCAGGACGTCCTCGTACCGCCCGCTCGGCCCCCACTGGGGGACACCCCGCGCGTGAAACCGGTCGAGTCGGGCCGTCCAGCCCGCTGCCGCGAAACGGTCCCGTAGGTCACCGTCCAGCTCGGCGCAGGCGTCCGGGGTGAGCACCCGGACCCGGGGTGCCGGGAGTGTCCGGAGCTCGTGTCGGAGCGCGTCGGCGTCGACGGTCGCGCGCAGCTCGCGCACACGTTCGACCTGCCCGGGGTCGAGAACGGGTAGGCGAGGTTCGGCTGCTCCAAAGATGATCAACCTTACATCGGTGGACGTCAGCGTATCCAGTTGACAGTGAGTGCGCCGGCATAACATTTATGAGCATCTATCGATGGTGCGTTCGCTGTCTTCCCTTCGGACGATCCACCACGCTGCGCTGCCCGGTGCCACCCGTGCCGCGCCACACCGGGACACCTCGCGCTTCAGGCCACCCGGGGTGGTCGACCGTAGGTGAAAGCGCGCCCTGTCGATCCGTCCGCACGTCAGTGGAGGAGAGCCAGCACATGCGTTAACACCGGTACCGGTCCCGGCTGTGGTCAGCCGCGACCGTGACGGCCGTCATCGCCGGAAGCGGAGTGGCCGTCACGGCCGCGTACGCTGCCGTCGGATGCGGCGTCACCTACTCCGTCGCCTCGCAGTGGCCGGGTGGCTTCACGGCCAGCGTGGCCGTCACCAACCTCGGTGACCCGGTCAGCTCGTGGACGTTGACCTGGAGCTACGGCAACGGTCAGCAGATCACCCAGGCGTGGAACGCCACGGTGTCGCAGAGCGGTGGACAGATCACTGCCCGCAACGCCAGCTACAACGGCAACATCGCTACCGGGGCGACTACGTCGTTCGGCTTCAACGGGTCGTGGAACGGCAGCAACACCGCCCCGACCAGCTTCGCGCTCAACGGCACCACCTGTACGGGGTCGCCCACCGACCCCACCACCCCTCCACCCACGACCGCGCCGCCGTCCAGTCCACCGCCGACCACCGCGCCGCCGCCGATGCCGCCCGGCGACCCGGCCTGGGGCACTGCGCTGCCACCGGCGAGCGCGCCCAGGAGCCGGGCGTACGAACTGATCGCCACCGCCAACGAGAAGGGCTACCTGCCGCGGGCCGGCGAGTGCTCGGTCGAGATCCACGCCCGGTACTGGACCTACGGCCCAGACGGCAAGGTCTACCCGACCTGGCACCCGAGCGGCTGCTACTTCGGCCACGAACACGGTGACGATCCGCGGACCTCGGACCTGTACGGCACCGCAGGCTGGCCGGCCTTCGGCTACACCAGCGAGGTCATGCTGGACAACATGCCCGACCACAGTCACCGCCACGAGGACCACGTCGGGCACAAGGTACTGGTGGTGAACAACAGCAACGTCATCCAGGGGGACAACGGCACCAGCTTCTTCCCACCGGAGCGGCCCACGATCGCCGTCTGCGACGTCTTGCTGAAGTTCCACCAGGGTACCCACTCGCCGGACGCGTTCACCAACAACGTCCACGAGCTGCTGTTCAACCAGCGCTGCGTCGGGAGCAACGGTGGCCCGGTCACCGAGGCTCGATACAACGCGATGATCCCGCTTGGCCGACCCGGCGGCTTCAGCCCCAGCGAATGCCCCGGCTTCGGTCGTCCGCTCATCGACGTCGCACCCCCGGTGCCGGCGGACTCGCCGTCGGACACCCGATCGCTGAGCCGGTTGATCGCCGAGAACGGCTGTATCGACGCGATCCGGGAAGGTCGTACGCATTTCGACCCGCTCTACCCCAACCCGGTGCCGTTCACGGTTTCCGACATGGACGACTTCTGGTTCTCCGACGTGCGGGTGACGGGCTCCGGGCTGGACTTTCACCTCGCGCGGCTGTTCTACGTCGTCAATCCCTCCCGGTACTACGACCCGACACTGCCGAACAGGATGGGCCGGATCGTGGACCTGTGCTACACCGACCTGGTCGGTGGCGACTACTGCGCCGAGGCTCGACAGGTGACCCAGCAGACCGGCCAACAGGTCGCCTGGGGCGATCCCCGATCGCCGTTCAAGGGCACCCTGCGCGAGTACCGGCCCGGCACCTTCTCGGTGCGCAACAGCGGGCCATCCACGGTCTACACAGACGTGTACGGACGCAACGCCTCCACCACGCCGTTCGCCGGCTGGTAACACCGGAAGCGAGATGTACGTCCGAGGATCCATCAAGGACTACGCGGCGACCGGAGTCCACGCCCCGAACTGACACCTCTGACCCGGGCACCTCCGGCCGCGGTACGCCGTGAGCCGGCCGGCACCGCACAGGGCGGGCCATCGGCGAAACCGATGGCCCGCCCGTCGTCTGCACCCGACACGTCGGCCGGGCAACGCCGGAGAAGCACCGCAGCCGCCAGCCGTAAAGAATCTTGACAACGTTCCGCCACAGCCGACGTCTCGCAGAAGAGGTCGGCACATGTCTGTGCCAGTGCCCAGGGGCATCCTCGTCGAGAGACCTGGCTGACCATGGTGCCCGCCGCGGTCGAGGCCCGCCGGACCCGACACCGGCCGATGGCCGCGCTGTTCACCGGCGCGGCGGTGACCCACGTGCCGATGGTCGGTGCGAGCACGGTGAGCACTCTCGTCGGGGCGCAGTTGCTCAGCCCGCTGTGGAGCGGCATACCGAACGCGGCCGGAATCGTCGGCTCCGCCGTCGGCACCCTGACGCTCGCCGCCGTGCTGGCCAGACGTGGCAGCCGTACCGCGCTCGTGTTGGGCTACCTGGTCGCGGCCGTCGGTGCGGTCGTCGCGGGCGGCGCCGTGCTGGCCGACGCGGCGGGCCCGCTGATGGTCGGCATGCTGCTGCTCGGTGTCGGCAACGGCGCAGCGCAGCTGGCCCGGTACTGCGCGGCGGACCTGTACCCGCCCGACCGCAGGGGTTTCGCGGTCGGCGTCGTCGTCTGGGCGGGTACCGTCGGCGCGTTGGCCGGGCCCAACCTGATCGCGCCACTCGCGCGGTTCTCCGCCGGGCTGGGTCTGCCGCCGCTCGCCGGGCCGTACCTCCTGGCGCTGGTCGGTGCGGGTGCCGCGGCAGCGGCGTCGGCGACCCTGCCGACGACCCGGGCCGGTACGCGGCGCGCTGCCCTGACGCCCGGTGACACGAAGCCGGGTGCCGTGTCGGTCGGGGTGTGGCGACGTCCGGTGGTCCGTACCGCGGTGGTGTCGATGACCGCCGGCCAGGTGTCGATGGTCGCCGTGATGACAATGGCGCCGTTACACATGGACATGCACGGTCACGACCTTGGCGCGGTAGGTGCGGTGGTCAGCTCGCACCTGCTCGGCATGTTCCTGCTGGCGCCGCTGTCCGGGCACATCGTCGACCGGTTCGGGGCACGGACGGCGATCCTCGCCGGCATCGGGTTGATCGCCCTGTCCACGATGGTCGCATTGGTGCCGGCGGCCGCAAGCGCGCAGCTGTACGTCGCGCTGTTCCTACTCGGTTCCGGCTGGAACCTCACCTTCGTCGGCGGCAGCGGCCTGCTCACCCAGTCGTTGACACTCGCCGACCGCCAGCACGTCCAGGGGGGCGTGGACGCGGTCGCCTGGGGAGCCTCGGCGGTGGCCAGCGTCGGTGCCGGAATGGTGCTCGGCACCGTCGGGTACCCGGTGTTGGCGGTCAGTGCCGGTGCGGCGGTGCTGCTCCCGTTGTTCCTGCTGGCCCGGGCGGATGGCCCGGCGGCCGCCCCGTCCTCCGGCGGAGCCGAAGACCCGCCGGACCGGCACGGCGGGCAGCCGTGCTGTTAGCGCCGCCGGCCAGCCGTGCCGCTAGCGTCCGCCGGGCCGGGGCGGCCGGTCAACCGGGCGCGGAGCGTTGCCGTCGGCCGGTCCCAACGTGGTCATGTCGACGACGAGGTCGGCTCGGTCTCGACCGGCCCCGATCAACCGGGCGTTCGGGTCGTCGACCGTGGCTACCCAGGCGCGGGCGGCGGCGGGTGACTTGCCGAACTCGACGTGCCGGCGGATGAGACGGTCCCGCCGTACGTCGTCGTCGAGTTGGCAGAACCACACCTCGGCCAGCAGCGCACGTACCGCCGGCCAGGGCTCTGCGTCCGCGAGCAGGTAGTTTCCTTCGGTGACGACCAGCCGTACCGGTGGGTCCACCGCGATGGTGCCGGCCACCGGTTGTTCGAGGTCACGTTCGAAACCCGGCGCCCAGACGGTCCGATGCCGCTCGGTCCGCAGCCGGTGCAGCAGGGCGAGGTAGCCGTCACCGTCGAAGGTGTCGATGGCGCCCTTGCGGTCGCGCCGGCCGAGCCGGTCCAGTGCCGCGTCGGACAGGTGGAAGCCGTCCATCGGCACCAGCGCCGCCGGAACCCCGACCTGCCGCAGCCCGGCGACCAGCAGCGCCGCCAGCGTCGATTTGCCCGCCGCCGGGCAGCCGGTGATGCCGAGCAGGAGTCGGCCGTCGCGGGGGACAAGCCGGTGGGCACGTGCGACGAGTTCATCGAGCATGCACCAGCTTAAGCAGCGCCGGGGAGCCGTTGGCCGACTCCCCGGCGGACACGGGTATCCGCTGCCGGCCCTCGACCCATTGACATCGAGACTGCAGGTAGTTAACACTGTCGATTCAATCCGGCAATCGCGCGGCAATCGTACCGGGTGCCGTGTTAGCGATAACATCGGATGATCTGGATACCTGTCGCCTGCGGCGTCGCTGCCGTCCGGTGCCCGGCAGTGCCACGTCGTGCGCCAGCACGTAGGCGGCGGACCGCCGGCGCTGGCCGGACCCGACCAACTCCAACTGAAGGAGACCCGATGCCGAGGACCCTTGCCCGGCTCAGCGCCGTCCTCGCCGCCGCCTGCCTGCTGTTCACCTCATGGTCGGTGACCGCGGCGAGACCGGCTGCCGCCCTCGACCCGTTCACCGGATACCTGTTGGCCCACTTCACCGGGGAGTCGACCAACGGCGAGCAGATCTATCTGGCGCACAGTACCGACGGGCTGCACTGGACCGACCTCAACAACGGCAGCCCGGTCCTGATATCCACAGTGGGCACCCGTGGCGTGCGGGACCCGGTCCTGGTCCGCTCACCGGCCGGCGACCGGTACTGGATCATCGCCACCGATCTGCGGATCGCCAGCGGAACGTCGTGGAACGACGCCGCCAACCGGGGCAGCACCTCGATCGTCGTCTGGGAGTCCACCGACCTGGTCAACTGGTCGGCACCGTGGCTGCTCAACGTCGCCAACGGTATCGCGGGCGCCGGCAACGCCTGGGCACCGGAGGCGATCTACAACCCGGCGACCGGTGACTACGTCGTCTACTGGGCGACCAACTCGGCCCGCAACGGGGTCACCAAGCACCGCATCTGGTACGCGCGGACCAGCGACTTCCGTACCATCGGTGCTCCGCAGCTGTACATCGATCGGGGTAGCGGCCAGGGCATCATCGACACCCAGATCATCGAGGTCCCGAACAGCGTCGGCGGCTACCGCTACTACCGGGCGTCGGCCGACGGTCACATCACCATCGAGGCGAGCAACTCGATCCTCGGTAACTGGACGACCCTCGGCAACCTGTCGCACCTGGGCATCTCCAACGGCACCGGCGGCGGCAACGTCGTCGAGGGCCCGATGTGGGCCCAGTTCAACGGCCGTGACGAGTGGGTGCTCTGGCTTGACCAGTACGCCACCGGCCGCGGCTACCTGCCGGTCACCTCGACTAACCTGGGCGGCACGGGCAACTTCCGGACCCGGTCGGACTACAGCATGGGCGGCAGCCGCAAGCGGCACGGATCGATCCTCAACCTGACCGCGGCCGAGCAGTCCAGGGTGCTTGCCCGCTGGGGCACGACCACCCCGGTGAACCGAATTCAGTCGTACAACTACCCGGACCGCTACGTGCGGCACGCCAACTTCGACGTGCGCATCGACGCCAACGTCAGCCCGGCCCAGGACGCGCAGTTCCGGCTGGTGCCCGGCCTGTCCGGCGGCTCGGGGTACGTCTCGATCGAATCGGTCAACTATCCGGGCCACTACCTGCGGCACTACGCGTTCGACTTCGAGTTGGCACCCGACGACGGCTCGGCGGTCTTCGCCGCCGACGCCACCTTCCGCCGGGTCGTCGGCCTGGCCGACGCCGGATGGTCGTCGTTCCAGTCCTACAACTTCCCGGACCGCTACATCCGGCACTACGGCTACCAACTGCGCCTCGACCCGATCGCCGACGCGCAGGCACGCGCCGACGCCACCTTCCGCGTCACCGGCTGACCCGGTGGCCCACACTGACCTGGTGCAGAAGCAGACAGCGCCGGTACGGTCCGCCGTAGTGGTCAACCCTACGAAGGTTACTGACCTCGACGTCCTGCGAGCGGCGGTCGACGCGAGCCTGGCCGAAGCCGGCTGGGCGGCACCGATCTGGCTGGAGACGACGGTCGCCGAACCGGGGCGGACGCAGGCCCGGGACGCGGTCGCGGCCGGGGTTGACGTCGTGTTCGCCTGCGGCGGCGACGGCACCGTGATGTCGTGTGTCGCCGGTCTGGTCGGCACCGACGTGGCGCTCGCCATCCTGCCGGCCGGCACCGGTAACCTGCTCGCCGCCAACCTGGGGCTGTCGACCGACCTCGCGGCCGGGCTGGAGGTCGCGGTGGAACGGCAGACCCGCCGGCTCGACGTCGGTCGGCTCGACGACGAGCGCTGCTTCGTGGTGATGGCTGGCATGGGGTTCGACGCGAGCCTGCTGGCCGCCACCTCCGAGCAGGCCAAGGCACGGATCGGCTGGCTGGCGTACGTTGCCGGCGCCGTGCGGCACCTGCGGGACCGGCCGGTGCCGGTGCAGGTCCAGATCGACGACCAGCCGCCGGTACGGTCCCGGGCCCGCACCGTGCTGGTGGCCAACGTCGGCCGGCTGCAGGGCGGGATGACCCTGCTGGCCGACGCCGAACCCGACGACGGTCTGCTCGACGTCGCCGTGCTGACGCCACGGACGCTGCGGCACTGGCTTGCGCTGGCCTGGGCACTGGTACGGGGTCGGCGACGGGTGCCGCGGATGCAGGTGTACCGGGGGCGCGAGGTGTCGGTGGTCAGTGACCGCGACCAACCCCGCGAGCTCGACGGCGACCTGATCGAACCCGGCGCCACGCTGCGGGTGACGGTCCAGCCGGCGGCGTTGCTGCTGTGCGTGCCGCGTCCGGCGGATGACCCGGACCTGTCGGTGGACGCCGGCGCCGCCGCGCGGCGCGGCACGGCGCTCGTCGAACGTACCCGTGACGCGCACTGACCGGCCCGGGGCGTGGCCGCCCCGAGTCAGCCGTTGTCGCTGTGTCCCAGCCGGGCGAGCAGCCCGGTGTGCTGCCGCTGGTGACGCTCGGCCCGTCGGCCGAGCGCGTCCGCCCGGCCCCACCGGCCGGGTACGTCGAGCAGCTCGATCCGGGGTATCGACGGCGGGAGATGCGGGTCGACGCCCAGATGGTCCTGGTACGGGGTGAGATCCAGCATGGTACGCAGCAGCAGCAGCACCGCCCCCGCCGACCAGCCCTGTGGGCTGCACGCCGTCGGGTACTCGACCGGATATTCGGTCAACTCGCGTCGGTAGCCGGCGAAGGCCTCCGGCAACCGTCCGTCGAAGAACCCGGACGCCTCGATCATCCCTTCCGCGATCCGGGCGGCCTCCTCGCGGAACCCGTACCGGCGCAGCCCCCAGGCGATGATCGAGTTGTCGAACGGCCAGACCGACCCCACGTGGTAGCCGACCGGGTTGTACCGTGCCTCGGTCTCGGCCAACGTCCGTACCCCCCAGCCGGAGAACATCGCCGGCCCGAGCAGATACTCGGCCAACTTGCCGGCCCGATCCGGCTCGACGATTCCGCTCCACAGCAGGTGCCCCATGTTCGACGCCAGCGCGTCGACCGGGGTGCCGTCCGGGTCGAGAGCGAGCGCGTAGTACTCGCCGTCGGCCACCCAGAAGTCGCGGTTGAACCGCTGCTTCAGGTCGGCGGCCTCCCGCTCCAGCCGGTCGGCGTACGCTGGGTCGTTCCAGAACTGGCGGGCCAGCCGGGCGCCACGGATTTTGGCGTCATAGGCGTAACCCTGCAGCTCGCAGGTTGCCCTCGGCAGCGCGGACAGCCGTCCGTCACGGTAGGAGATCGCGTCCCAGGAGTCCTTCCAACACTGGTTCTCCAGACCATTGCGGGTGTTGCGTCGCCAGTAGGAGACGTAGCCGTTGCCGACCAGGTCCCCGTATTCGTCGATCCAGTGCAACGCGGCGCGGGCCTGGCGTTCGAGCCCGCGGACCAGTTCGACGTCGCCGCTCCACCGTTCGTACTCGTCGAGCAGGATCACGAACAGCGGAGTCGCGTCGGCCGAGCCGTAGTACGGGGTGTGCGGCTGCTCCTCGAACGCCGCAGACTCGCCGTACCGGAATTCGTGCAGTATCTTGCCGGGCTCCTCCTCCCGCAGGTCGTCTAGGCTGCCGCCCTGCAATGAGCCGAGCAGTCGCAGCACCGGGGGAGTCAGCTGGGGTAGGAACGGCATGGTCTGCAGGCTGATGAAGATGCTGTCCCGGCCGAACAGCGTCATGAACCAGGGCAGCCCAGCGGTCGGGATCGCGCCGGTGGCGGTCAGCGAGGCATACCGCATGGCGGCGAGGTCGATCAGGCTTCGCTCATACGCCGTGGTGAGGTTGGGGTTGTCGGCGAGCAACTCCGGCGCCTGGTCGATCCAGCGCTCCAGCTCTTGGCGTAGTTGCGGTCGGGCCCGGCGCCGGTAGGCGCCCCAGATGGTCGGCGACGTGGGGTCGCCGCCATTGATCACCGGTTCCACCCGGAGTTCGGTCTGCCATTGACCGCGCGGCTCCAGGGTGACGTCGAACGTCATGCCGTCGTCGTCGATCCGGGCCGGAAGCGTGCTGGAGATGACGGTGTCCCGCCGAAAGGTCTCCCGCCGGTAGCTGTACCGCAGCCGACCGTCGTCGTGCTGGACCGACTTCGTTCCGCGCTTGTGCTGAACGTCCTTGATTTCGAACAGGTCCGCGAAGTCGGTGTCCATGTCGACTCGCAGGGTCAGGGTTGCCGGCGCGATGTCATGGTTGAGCACGGTGATCCGCTCGACGAACGCCGCGCCG
Organism: Micromonospora sp. LOL_014; assembly: GCF_048060245.1. Classification (NCBI taxonomy): domain Bacteria; kingdom Bacillati; phylum Actinomycetota; class Actinomycetes; order Micromonosporales; family Micromonosporaceae; genus Micromonospora; species Micromonospora sp. LOL_014. The sequence goes on along the minus strand of NZ_JBHMIP010000021.1, from coordinate 91,249 downwards.
ATCGACTGCTCCCGGATGACGGACAGCTTGGCGTCGACGTAGTGAGTGGGTCGGCCCGGCACGAGGAAGAAGCGGGTCTCGAAGAAGTGCAGGTCGTCCTGGGACAGCGCGTTCAGTCGATGGCCGTCGATCCGGAGCACCCAGGTGGAGAGGAAGCGCGTATCGAACGAGAACAGGCCGGTTGGCAGGTCCGGTGAGGCGGTCACGTCACCGCGTTCGTCAGTCACCACGAAGGTGTTCCCGTCCAGGATGCTGACGGTCTTCTCGTTCATTCTTGACGGCCTCCCTCCGGGTGAAGTCCCTTGGATGCAGCCCGGCCGGCACACTGCCGAACAGGACCCGGCAGATCTGGTCCGCAAGGCCCAGGTCTCCCTCGACGACGACCGTGTTGCGGAACAGCAGGGGGATGAACCGGTCCTCGCCCCGGGCCAACCGGTCGAAGCGGACCCGTTCACTGCGGATGATCGAATCCGGCTCGGGCCCCGTCGACGACACCTGGACCTTCCCGGTTCCCAGGGTGACAAACCAGTGCGTCGTCCTGCTCTCGTCGTGCACGTCGAAGCGAACGGTGCCGCTCAGCCGGGGTGGCAGCCGGGTCAGGACCGAGCTTGCGTCGCGAACCAGCCGATCCAGCGCGTCCTCGACCGTGTCGACCATCCGACCCCACCTCCTCGCGCCGTGTGACGTCCTCGGTGCACCGTAGGTCGGGCCGAGACCGACCCGCATCACCCGCGTCGGGTGAGTTACCTGGGATCAGCCGGCCGGGGCGACTCGGCGGTGGACATCAGGTCGACGAAGCGCCGGGTATCGACGTTGCCGCCGGAGACGATCACGCCGACCCGCCGTAGCGTCGATACCGACCGACCTGCCAGTAGGGCGGCCAGCCCGGTCGCGCCGCTGGGCTCGACGACGACCCGCATCCGGTCGAAGGCGAACCGCATCGCCATCCGGATCTCGTCGTCATCGACCAGCGCGATGTCGTCGAGCAGTTGCCGGTTGATCGCGAAGGTCAGCTCACCGGGCGTCTCGGCGGCCTGCCCGTCGGCGATCGTGCGTGGCACCGGGATGGTGACCCGTCGGCCGGCGGCCAGCGATCGCAACGTGTCGTCGCCGGCCGCCGGTTCGACGCCGATCACCCGGATCCGGGGCAGTAGTCCTTTCGAGGCGACTGCGGTGCCCGCCGCCAGCCCGCCGCCACCGACCGGCACCAGCAGCGCGTCGAGCGGGCCGACCTCCTCGACCAGCTCGAGCGCTGCGGTGCCCTGCCCGGCGATGACGTGCGGGTGATCGTACGGCGGGACCAGGGCCAGTCCCCGGTCGGCGGCCAACGCCGTACCGATGGCGACCCGGTCACCGGTGTACCGGTCGTAGGTGACGATCTCGGCCCCGTAACCGCGGACCGCCGCCATCTTGGCCGCCGGGGTGTCCTGCGGCATCACGATCACTGCGGTGCTGCCCAACTCCCGGGCGGCCAGCGCGACGGCCTGGGCATGGTTACCGGACGAGTACGCGGCGATGCCCCGGGCCAGCTGAGCCGGTGACAGCCGGGAGATTGTGTTGTAGGCGCCACGAAACTTGAACGCCCCGACCCGTTGCAGGTTTTCGCACTTGACGAAGACCTCGGCGCCGACCATGGCGTCCAGAGTGCGCGAGCGCAGCACAGGGGTGCGGTGCGCGGCGCCGGCTATCCGCGCGGCCGCGTCGCGGACGTCGTGCAGGGTGACCGGTGTCGAGTCCGTCAAGGTGCTTCCTCCCGGGGCGCTCATCTGACAGAGTTCCATACAGCGGCCGGGCGAGTCGCAGCCGGCCGGCTGGTGTCCATGCCGCATTGTCCGGGCGCGGCCGACACCGCCGACCCGTAGCGCGACGGTGCCGCTGATGGTGTTGCGCGCGGTCCGGATCTGCTCGGATCTTTTCGAAAATTTTGGTACCTCTGGTCTCGCCATCAGGTGCCGACGCCGTGCTGCCGTCCTCCGGACCGCTGGTTGAACAGCGGGTCCGCCGGTATCGGTCTTGGTCATTGAGCTACCGGAAATTTTCCGTTAGCATCGCTCAACAGCACTTCGATGAAAGTCGATGTATGGCCGAGGTTCACCCGCCGACCACACTCCGCACCGAGAGGCAACCATCGCCATGACCCATCAATCAGCCAGCAGACCGAGGAGAAGGGGACCGCGGGCCGCGTTGGCCTCCGCCGCGGTGGTTGCCCTTGCCGCCGGTACCTCGCTGCTGTACGCAACCTCCGCCAGCGCCGCCGAGTCCACGCTCGGCGCGGCCGCGGAGCAGTCCGGCCGGTATTTCGGTGCCGCCGTCGCGGCCAACAAGCTCAGCGATTCGACGTACGTGAACATCCTCAACCGGGAGTTCAACAGCGTCACCGCCGAGAACGAGATGAAACTCGACGCTACCGAGCCGCAGCAGGGCCAGTTCAACTTCAGCAACGGCGACCGGATCGTCAACCACGCCATCTCCCGCGGCATGGCCGTCCGTGGCCACACCCTCGCCTGGCACTCCCAGCAACCCGGCTGGATGCGGCAGATGGAAGGCGCTCCACTGCGCCAGGCCATGCTCAACCACGTCACCCAGGTCGCCTCCTACTACCGGGGCAAGATCCACTCCTGGGACGTGGTGAACGAGGCCTTCGCCGACGGCGGTAGCGGTGCCCGGCGCGACTCCAACCTGCAGCGCACCGGCAACGACTGGATCGAGGCGGCGTTCCGGGCCGCCCGCGCCGCCGACCCCGGCGCCAAGCTCTGCTACAACGACTACAACATCGACAACTGGTCCTGGGCCAAGACCCAGGCCGCGTACAACTTGGTCCGCGACTTCAAGCAGCGCGGCGTACCCATCGACTGCGTCGGCCTGCAGTCGCACTTCAACAGCGGCTCGCCGTACCCGTCGAACTACCGCACCACGCTGTCCAGTTTTGCCGCCCTCGGCGTCGACGTGCAGATCACCGAGCTCGACATCGAAGGCTCCGGCAGCAGCCAGGCCAACACCTACCGCAACGTGGTGCAGGACTGCCTGGCGGTGTCCCGCTGCACCGGCATCACCACCTGGGGCATCCGGGACTGCGACTCGTGGCGCAGCGGCGGCACCCCGCTGCTGTTCGAGTGCAACGGCAACAAGAAGCAGGCGTACCACTCGACCCTCTCCGCGCTCAACGCCGGCGGCACCCCGCCGCCCACGACGGCTCCGCCGCCCACGACGGCTCCGCCGCCGACCACGGCTCCGCCGCCGACCACGGCCCCGCCGCCCACGACGGCTCCGCCGCCCTCGCAGCCGCCAGGTGATGGCAACTGCTCAGCCGCGGTGATCTCGCTCGACCAGTGGTCAGGTGGCTTCGTGGCGAACGTGCGGGTGACCGCCGGGTCCGCCTCGACGAGCAGTTGGACGGTCACCATGACCCTGCCGTCCGGGGCGGCGGTCACCAACGCGTGGAACTCTCAGGCCAGCGGTAGCACCGGCACGGTGCGCTTCAGCAACGCACCGTGGAACGGCCAGATCGGTGCCGGGCAGTCGACTCAGTTCGGCTTCCAGGGCACTGGCACCGGCAGCGGGATGACCCCGACCTGCAGCGCCGGCTGACGGCAACCACCCCAGGGCGGGGCCGGTACGCGGGACGTCCCGCGTACCGGCCCCGCCCGCGTGCGGCGACCGGGAGCGCGGGGGTGCGACCGGCTGGGCCCGGCGACACCCGGTACCGGCCCGGCGCGGCGCTGTCGGTGGCTGCGGTTACGCTCGTCGGACGGTGGCTCGCAGGCCACCGTCGTTGCCCTGCCGGCCGGTCCTGTGCACCGGCGAGGCGGGGCACCGTGGGCCGGCACCGGGAGTTCGACGCGTTGACTGCACAATCTGAGACGCTGTACGGAGCAGACGACCTCACCCACCTGGAAGGGCTGGAGGCTGTCCGTAAACGGCCCGGCATGTACATCGGCTCCACCGACAGCCGGGGCGTCGGCCACCTGCTCAACGAGATCCTCGACAACTCCACCGACGAGGGCGTCGCCGGCCACGCCAGCCGGGTCGAGGTGACTCTGCACGCCGACGGTTCGGTCCAGGTCGACGACGACGGCCGGGGCATCCCGACCGACGTACACACCCGGTCCGGGCTGTCCGGGGTCGAACTGGTGCTGACCCGGCTGCACGCCGGCGGCAAGTTCGGCGGCTCCGGTTACAAGGCGTCCGGCGGCCTGCACGGGGTCGGCGCGTCGGCGGTGAACGCGCTCTCGCTACGGTTCGACGTACGGGTCAAGCGGGCCGGCCGGGTGTCGGAGATGTCGTTCCAGCGGGGCGTCCCGGGGGTCTTCGACGGCCCCGGCCCGGTCGCCGGCTTCACCAGGCAGTCGGGGCTGCGGGCGGTCGGTCGGATGAAGCGCGGCGAGGCCACCGGCACCTCCATCCGCTACTGGTACGACGCCCGCTACTTCGACGCCGGCGCCGCACTCGACGTGGCGGCCGTGCGGACCAGGCTGCGTAACACCGCCTTCCTGGTACCCGGGGTCACCTACGTGCTGCGCGACGCCACCTCTGGCGAGCTGGCCGAGGAGGTGTACCACCATCCCCGGGGCCTGGTTGAGATGGTGGAGTTCCTCACCCCGACCGGGGACCGACCGGTCAGCGGTACGCTGTTCATCACCGGCACCGGCACCTACAAGGAGAACGCCGCCGACGCCAACGGGGTGATGCAGTCGGACGTGGAGCGCCGGGCCGAGGTGGAGGTCGCCCTCGGCTGGGGCACCGGTTACGAGCGGACCGTGGAATGCTTCACGAACACCATCCGTAACCTGCACGGCGGCACCCACCGGCGGGGTTTCGAACGCGGGGTGACCCGGGCCGTCGTGGACGCGGTGCGCAACAGCCGTGGCCTGCTAAAACCCAAGGAGGATCCGCCGACCGTCGACGACGTCCTCGAAGGCATGACGGCCGTGGTGCACGTGCGGATACCGGAGCCCCAGTTCACCTCGCAGACCAAGGACGAGCTTTCCACCGCGGGCATCACCCGGGTGGTCCAGACGGTGGTGGAGCGGCACATCAAGTCCTGGGTGGAGGATCGTCGAACCCGTACCGAGGCCCGGACCGTGCTGCAGAAGGTTGTCGACGCGGCCCGGGTCCGGCTCACTCAGAAGCAGCAGAAGGACGCCGCTCGGCGCAAGACCGCCCTGGAAGGGGCGTCCATGCCGCCGAAGCTGGTCGACTGCCGGTCGACCGGCCTGCAACGCAGCGAGTTGTTCATCGTGGAGGGCGACAGCGCGCTTGGTTCGGCCCGGATGGCCCGCGTCGCCGAGTACCAGGCACTGCTGCCGATCCGGGGCAAGATCCTCAACGTGCAGAAGGCCAACCTGGCCGACACGTTGCGCAACGCCGAGGTTGCGGCGATCGTCCAGGTCCTCGGGGCCGGCACCGGGCGTACCTTCGACCTGGCCGCCATGCGGTACGGCCGGGTGATCCTGATGGCCGACGCGGACGTGGACGGCTCGCACATCCGGACCCTGCTGATCACCCTGTTCGCCAAGTATCTGCGCCCGGTGATCGAGGCCGGCCGGCTGTACGCGGCGATGCCTCCGCTCCACAAGATCACCACCAAGGGCCGCAACGCGGAGACCATCTTCACCTTCACCGAGGCCGAGATGGAGCAGACCGTACGGCGCATCGAGCGGGCCGGGCGACAGGTCGTCACCCCGGTGCCCCGGTTCAAGGGCCTCGGCGAGATGGACGCCGACGAATTGTGGGAGACCACCATGAACCCGGCGACTCGCTCGGTACGCCGGATCACCCTGGCCGACGTGGAGGTCGCCGACCGCACCCTGGAGTTGCTGATGGGGGAGAAGGTCGAGCCGCGCCGCAACTGGCTGATCGACTCGGCCGGCCGGGTCGACCAGGAGAGTATCGACGCCTGAGCATGACCCGCTCGATCGAGGAAGCGCTGGGAACGTAGAGATGGCACGCAGCAAGAGCAAGCAGTCCGGGGTCGACCTGTCCGCGTTCGACCAGGCCGGCGCCCGGATCCTGGACAACCCGCTGGAGACCGAGATCCAGGACTCCTACCTGGAGTACGCCTACTCGGTCATCTATGCCCGAGCCCTGCCCGACGCCAGGGACGGGCTCAAACCGGTGCACCGACGGATCCTCTACTCGATGAGCGAGCAGGGGCACCGTCCGGACCGGGGCTACGTCAAGTCGGCTCGGGTGGTGGGCGACGTGATGGGCAAGTTCCACCCGCACGGCGACACTGCGATCTACGACGCGATGGTCCGGATGGCGCAGCACTTCTCGCTCAACGTGCCGCTGGTCGACGGGCACGGCAACTTCGGCTCCCCCGACGACGGTCCGGCGGCCAGCCGCTACACCGAGGCGCGGATGTCCCGCCCGGCGATGCTGCTCGTCGGCGAACTCGACGAGGAGACCGTCGACTTCAAGCCCAACTATGACGGCTCGTTGACCGAGCCGAAGGTGTTGCCGGCAGCCTTCCCGAACCTGCTGGTCAACGGCGCGTCCGGAATCGCCGTCGGGATGGCGACCAACATGATCCCGCACAATCTCAGTGAGGTCGTCGCGGCCACCCGCTGGCTGATCCGCCATCCCGACGCGAGCCTCGACAAGCTGATGGAGTTCGTTCCCGGCCCGGATCTGCCGACCGGTGGCTTGCTGCTCGGACTCGACGAGGTGCGCCGTGCGTTCGCCACCGGGCGAGGGGTGGTGCGGATGCGCGCCAAGGTGCAGATCGGCCTGCTCGAGGGCAGCCGTGGGCGGCAGGCGATCACGGTGACCGAGCTGCCTTACGGGGTCGGTACCGAGCGGATCATCGAGAAGATCACCGAAGAGGTCAACAAGACCAAACGGTTGCAGGGCATCGCCGACGTCAAGGACCTGACCGACCGGGAGAACGGCACCCGCCTGGTCATCGAATGCAAGATCGGGGTCAACCCGCAGGCTCTGCTCGCCGATCTCTACCGGCTGACCCCGATGGAGCAGTCGTTCGGCGTCAACAACCTGGTGCTGGTCGACGGGCAGCCACGTACGCTCGGGCTGAAGGAGCTACTGGAAGCCTTCCTTGCTCACCGGTACGACGTCGTCACCCGACGCAGCCTCTACCGACGGAGCCGCCGCCAGGATCGACTGCATCTGGTCGACGGTCTGCTGATCGCCCTGCTCGACATCGACCGGGTGGTGCGGCTGATCCGGGGCAGCGACGACGCGCAGGCGGCGCGGGACGCGCTGATGGCCGAGTTCGGGCTGACCGCCGTGCAGGCCGGCTACATCCTGGACACCCCGCTGCGCCGGCTGACCCGGTTCGACCGGATCGAGCTCGAGGCCGAGCAGGACCGGCTGCGTAGCGAGATCGCCGAGCTGTCGCGGATCCTCGACGACCCCGCGGCGCTGCGGAAGCTGGTCTCCGACGAGCTGGCCAAGGTGGCCAAGCAGTTCGCCACCCCCCGGCGGACCACTCTCGTCGACGGCGACCTCAAGGAAGTGCTGGCCGCCTCGGTCCCGGCCGGTCCGCTGGAGGTCGCCGACGACCCCTGCCAGGTCATCCTGTCCGCCACCGGGCTGGTCGCCCGCACCGTCGCCGAGAGCGAGGAGTCGGTCGAGGATGCCCGGCGCAACAGCCGGGCCCGGCACGACGCGGTGCAGGCCGTGGTGCCGGCCACTGCCCGTGGCCAGGTGCTGCTGATCACCAGCACCGGCCGGGCGGTCCGTACCGATGTTCTGCCGTTGCCGGTGCTGCCGCAGCGTTCCGGAACGGTGTCGCTGTCCGGCGGCATGCCGGTCGCCGAACTGCTGCCGTTGGGCACGGGTGAGCAGGTTGTCGGCCTGGCCCCGGCCACCCAACGGGACGCGCCGGGACTCGCGCTGGGCACCCGCCACGGCGTGGTGAAGGTCTGCGCGCCGGACTGGCCGGTACGCGCGGACGAGTTCGAGGTGATCGGTCTGCGCGACGGCGACGAGGTCGTCGGAGCCAGTTGGCTGACCGACGGCACCGAGAGCCTGGTGTTCGTCACCACTGACGCCTCGCTGCTGCGGTTCGCCGCGAAGCTGGTCCGTCCGCAAGGGCTCAAGGGCGGCGGCATGGCCGGGATCAACCTCGCGGCCGATGCCCGGGTGCTGTTCTTCGCCGCCGTACGGACCGACGACCCGGTGCACGGAGAGCCGATGGTGGTCACCTCCACCGGGCATCACGTCAAGGTCACGCCGTTCGCCGAGTATCCCGCGAAGGGCCGGGCCACCGGTGGGGTCCGGGTGCAGCGGTTCCTCAAGGGCGAGTCGGGGCTGGAGCTGGCCTGGGTGGGTTCCCGACCGGTCGGTGCCACCCCGTCCGGGGAGTCGGTGGCGTTGCCGCAGCTCGATCCGCGCCGGGACAGTTCGGGCACCCCGGTGATGCTGGCCCCGCAGGTCATCGGTCACCTGCTAGAACGCGGCTGACCACCGGCGGCCGATCCGGTGCCGTCGGCCAATCACCGACCCGACCGGTTATCAGCCCAGCTGGGTGGCGGCCAGCCGGCGGTCGTACCAGGCCCGGATCGCGGCGGCAGCGTCCGCCGGCAGTGGGCCGTCGGCGGCACCGGCAACGCTGCTGGTGAGCTGGGCGACCCGGCGGGCGCTGTGCGCTACCGACGCCTCGATCTCGCTGGCCGACCAGGTCTCGGTGCCATCGGGCAGATAACCGGCGCAGCCGCCTCGACCGGCCACACCGCTGCCGCCGCCCGCCGCCGGGGCCCGGTCCGGCCCGGCCGTACCCGCCTACCGAGCAGCCCGAGCCCACCGAGCGCCAGCAGCACGTACAGGTTGCTGTAGATCAGCCCGAGCCCGGAGAAGTGCAGGTCCCACCCGCCCGGACTGGCCAGTACCCAGCTCGTGCTGCCCGCCAGGACCAGCCAGCCGGCGGCGGCAGTGAGGATCGTCGACCTGCGGCCGCACCACCGTTGGTCACCGCCGAGGACCAGCAGCGCCGGCACCCACCACACCCAGTGGTGGTGCCAGGAGACAGGGGAGACCAGCAGCCCGGTGGCCGCGCAGGCGAGCACCGCCAGCAGTTCGTCGCCGGCCCGCGCGCAGCGGACCGCGACGGTCATCCCGGCCGCGCCGACCAGCACCGCGATCACCAGCCACGGCAGACCAGGCCGCGGTTCGTCCAGCACCCGGGTCACCGCGCCGGACAACGACTGGTTCAGGACGGTCCGGGGATCCCCGGTGACCCGGTCGGTGTCCAGCAGCCCGCCGGTCCAGAACCAGTTCGAGTCGGTCGGCGGTTGGCCCGCTCCTGCTCCAGCCAGGTCCGGGCCGCGACGGCGTCGGGCAGCGGCCGCGCCGCGACGCTCGGGCCGGTCGCCGCCGGCCGCCGGTGTCGCTCGGCGGGGAAGAGTAATCCATGGCGGCTGCGGCGGTGTGCAGGTAGTGGTCGAACAGGACGGTCATCGCCTGGTGCCGGTCGACCGGTGAATCCTGCCGGCCGGCGAGGTCCACGGCGTACGCTCGGAGCAGGTCGTGCATCCCGTAGCGGTGGCCAGGCCCAGGCCCGGGATGCAGCCCCAGCAGCCGGAACGCGCGGGCGGCGTCGGCCGGCAGATGCAGGTAGGACCAGGAGAACACCGCGCGTACGCCGGTGCGCCGGTCGCCACCCGCGTCGAGCAGATCGAGGCGCCGGTGCTGATCGGCGAGTCCGCGGACCAGTTCGACCAGTGGCGCGGTGGGGCGGGTGGCCGCCAGTTCCGCGGCTACCCGCAGGAAGCCGGCGAGGGCCTGGCCCGGGGAGACGGGCTGCTCGGCGTCGTAGCCCTGCAGATCGACGTAGAGCTGGCCGTCGGGGAACCGGTGCCGGATCCGGTGCGCCCAGCGGACGGCGAGCGCGGTCTTGCCGACGCCGGCGGTGCCGGACACTGCGGCGATGGTCACCACCGGCGACCGGTCCACGTCGTCGGTCCACCCGTGGGCGTCGTCGAGCAGTTGGTCGAGCTCGGCCAACTCGGTGATCCGGCCGGTGAAGTCGGGGATGTCGGCTGGCAGCTGGGCCGGTGCCGGTTCGGGCGTTGCCCGGCCGGTTTCACCGCCCGGGGATCTGACCGAGGACCCGGATACGCAAAGTCGTCACCCTCGCCGGTCGTACCGAATGCCGCCGCTCGGAACGGGTTGGCCTTGTACGTCGGTCGGCTGACCTCAACCTACGTCTATATCGCTCAGCATTGCAACGTCAGCTGTCGAATGACCCAGTCGAACTGCCGAACCCATCGGTGGTGAGTGTCCGCAGTGGATAACGTCGGCGCGGGTCGGATCTCTCTCGATTGTGTGCCGGGTACCGCGGTGACCTGGTAGCGACGCCGCGTCGCCGGGCGTTGGTGCCCCGACCGGGGCACCAACGCCCGGCTGATGGTCACTCCTCCTCGAACTCTTCACCCGAGTCGTCGTCCCCGCCGAACGAGTCGAAGACCTCGCCGGCGATCATCCCGCCGGCGAAGCCGAGCGCGGCGCCACCGACCGCGCCGGCGACGGCCCCACCCATTCCCGACCCGCCATGGTGCCCGCCGTAATGCCCACCGGGCGCGCCGTACCCGCCGATCAGCGACTGGCGCTGGGAGAGGGCCTGGCGGACCCAGGTGTCGACCTGGGCGGTCCAGTCCACCTGGTCGGCGTCTGTGTGACTGACCCGGTAGCGGCCGTACGAGTCGTGCCCCGGCCGGAAAAGACCACCGCGCTTGTCGAACTCCAGCACGACGTCGATGCCGTACTCGCTGGCCACGAAGGTCAGCTCGACCTCATTGATGCCGCCGGCGTACTGGGGTGCGGCGTAGTACTCGATTTCCTGGTAGAACGGCAGGGTCTGGGGCACGCCGTGTAGCCGCCCGTACTCCAGGTCGGCGCCCTTGAAGGCGAAGCCAAGCCGGGCGAACGCCTCCAGGATGCGCTCCTGCAACGGCAGCGGGTAGATGTGCACCGCATCGAGGTCGCCTCGGTCGATCGCCCCCGGGATGGCGACCTCGGTCCGCAGACCCATGGTCATGCCGTGCAGGCGCTGCCCGTAGAGGTCGGTCACCGGGGTCTCCCACGGCACCGGGAACTGGAAGGGCAACGACAACTGCTGGCCTTCGCGCAGGTGGATGCCGCCGGACACAGGGAACCGGTGGAACTCGGCCAGGGCGTTGTGGTCCTCGCCGCCGGCCTCCACCTCAACCCGGGTGACCAAGCTGACCGTGATCTGGTCCAGCTGCACGTCGTGGCTGCCGCCAGTGATGTTCACCTGCCCGGTGAGGGCAAGGCCCGGCCGGGCGTTGGGGTTCTGTAGCACCGTGTCGACGCTGGGAGCGCCGATTCCAAGAGCGCCCAGCATCTTCTTGAATACCACGTACATTCCTCTCGGTTCTCGGTTGACGGACCGTGCCCTGCCGGTACCGGCATTCGGGGCATCCAGTGTGGATATAATGGCAGGTGTTCAGTTTATCCTGATCTATCGTGGCGGGTTGTCGTGGGCGGTTGTCGGCGTGGTCCGGTTATCGCACGCGACTGCGGGACATGTGAAAAAATGCGTCTATGCCGGATTTCCTGGTGACGGCGGACTGGCCTGTCTCCTGGTCGATAGCCGCGTTCGCGATCGCCGGAGTGGTAACGGTGGCGGCTGGGATCCGGCTCGTCGCCGTGGGTGACGCGCTCGCCGACCGGACTGGCTGGGGAGAAGCGGTCTTCGGTGCGGTCTTCTTTGGTCTGGCGACGTCGCTGTCCGGGATCGTGATGACTGCGGTGACCGCGGCTAGTGACGCTCCGCAACTGGCCTACAGCAACGCCGTCGGCGGCATCGCTGCGCAGACCACCGCAATCGCGGTGGCCGACCTGTTCTACCGGCGGGTCAACCTCGAACACGCCGCCGCTTCGCTGTCCAATTTGCTCTTCGGCTGCCTGCTGCTGGCGCTGCTGGCCCTGGCGCTGCTGGCCACCTACACCCCGGACGGCGCGGTGGCGGGCGTCCACCCGGTCTCGATGATCATGATCGGCTGCTACCTCGGCGGCGTCATGATCGTCCACTCCACCGACGTTACGCCCTACTGGCAAGCCGTCGACACCAACGAGACCCGCCGGGATCTGCCGCAGAGTCACGGTCCCCTCGACGACCGTCCACTGCGTCGGCTGTGGGTGCGGTTCGCTCTCGTCGGGCTGGCCGTCGCCGCCAGCGGCTGGCTGACCGCACTCGCCGCCGAGAGCCTGGTGCAGGCGACCGGGCTACGGGCCGGATTCGTCGGCGGGGTGCTCATGGGCCTGGTCAACGCGTTGCCGGAGACGATCACCGCGATCGCGGCGGTACGGCGCGGGGCGGTGACCCTCGCGGTCGCGGCCGTCCTCGGCGGCAACTGCCTCGACGCGCTCAACCTGGTGGTCGCTGATGTCTTCTACCGCCCCGGGTCGATCTACCACGCGGCCGGTCCGGACGAACTGTTCCTCACCTCTGCCGCGCTACTGATGACCACGGTGCTGCTCGGTGGGCTGCTGGCCCGGCAGGTCCGCGGCTGGGGTCGGTTGGGCTTCGAAGGCACCCTGTTGTTCGGCGGCTACCTCGCCGTGGTCGCGGTCCTGGCCCTCTGACACCAGCATCAGCGCCCCGGATCGTCGGTCACCGGCCGGCCGGGCCAGGCTGATCACTGCGGTAACCACCGCCCCCGGCCCCGGTTCGACACGATCGATGATCAACTCCGTGCAGAGTTGCCGGCAGATCCAGATCCCCCGACCACCGGCCCGCGCCTGGTCCGGCGGAACGGTTCCCACCTGCGGGTCACGCATTCCCGGTCCACCGTCGCTGACCTGGCAGTACAGGATGTCGTCGCGGCGCCAAAACCGGAGCCGGCCACTGCCGCCGCCGTGGCGTAACGCGTTGGTGGCGAGCTCCCCGGCAACGATGAGCAGATGCTCGGTCTGCTCGGCCGAGATGCCCAGCCCGGGAGCGTGTGCGCTGAGCGTAGCCCGCAGGCCGTACAGACCGTCCCGGTCGAACGGCTGGTCAACGGCACCGGCCGGGGACGGAGTGCCCGTCGGCCGTCCCCCGATGCCGAGCGAGGTGGGATCAGGGCTGCTCATGGCGTCTCTGTACCCGCAGTTGAGCCACGTCATCCGCGCCGACCAGGGACAGCACGGTACCGACCAGCCGGCGGCAGGATACCGTCATTCGGCGCGATCCCGGCAACGCCCGAGCGGCAGCCAGGATGATCCCGGCGCAGGCTCCGTCGATGTATTCCAGCCCGGTCAGGTTGATGTGCAGGTGGCGGTCGATCCGTACCGACTCGGCCAGCGCCAACTCGAGCACATCCTTGTGCCGGTAGTCCAGCTCACCGGCGATGCGCAGGCCGGCCGGGCTGTACTGCCGGCAGACCCGCAGCAGCGGATGCTCCAGGTAGACCTGAGCGGCGACGGTCCGGGGATGGGCCCGGGCGGCGAACGCCAGCGTGACGGCGTCAAACCGCTCCCGGTCGTACTGGCAGATCAGACAGAGCTGGCCGTGTGCGAACAGGTCGGCGACCAGCGTCTCGAACTCGACCAGTTGATCGGCTGCGGCGGCCGGGCGGGTCGCCCAGCACATGTCGGCGGTCACCCGGAGGCCGGCGTACCCCTCGTCGCTGGCCTGGCGCGCCTCCCGCGCGAGTGTCCGCACCATCGCCCCGGCGTCGGCGGTTGCCCCGCCGAGCAGCGACTCGGTGGCCGAGACGATGCGCAGCTGGCCCCGGCGCAGGGCCGATCCAGGCCGTACCGCGCGGTCGTGCAGCTCACCGGCGAGCTCGTCCGGGCTCACCGAGTCGGTCCAGCAGACCACCTTCTGCCCGGCCCGCAGCCCGCGACGAACGAAGGCCGCCACCAGGTCCAGTCGCTCCTCCTGGTCGGAGAAGGTGAGACAGGCATGGTCGCCAGCGCCGAGCGTGCCAACCGCAGCCGTGTCCGCCATCGTCGATCCGCCTTGTCCGTCTTAGGGAGGATGCCCGCCACCTTATGCGTTGCCCCCGGTCGCACCCGGACACGCCCTCCGTTGAGCCGTCGATTTGAACGTCCGCCGTGCGATGCCCGTACCACCGGTGGTAGAGCGGACAGCACCGGATCTGGGGGCCCACGTGATCATCGGAGAAGGCCCGGTTAGTGGTCGCCTCGCGGATCGGTCCGGCCGGTCCGGGAACTCCCGGCACCCTGCCCGGCGAACCGCGACGTCCGGCCGACGCGCCGACTCCCGTGGCGGAACATCTCGTCGGTCACTGCTCGGCTTCGGCCTGTCCGGCCTGCTCGCCGCAGGTGGCCTCGGCTATGGGTGGCGGGCTGCCGCCGGTTTGCCGGTGACCGGCGGTCGGGTAGCCGCTGGCGGGCCGGGTACGGTAGTGGCCGTGCCGACCTCTGCGGTGCCGACCCCGGACGTCGTGGTGGAGCAGCGCCGCCGGGCGGCGCTGGCGGCCCGACAGGTACGCGAGTACGCCGCCGGCCTGCCCGGCCAGTTCAGCTTCGCGGCTGTCGAGCGCGGCACCGGGGCCGGGTTCCGTACCGGTGACGAGCTCCAGTTTCAGACGGCGAGCATCGTCAAGGTGGAGATTCTCACTGCCCTGCTGCTGGACCGGGGCGGGATCCCGTTGACCGCCGTGCAACGCGACCGGGCCGAGGCCATGATCACAGCCAGTGACAACGCGGCGGCCAGTGAACTCTTCGCCGCCATCGGCGGCGTCTCCGGACTGGACCGGGTCAACACCGAGCTGGGCCTGACCCGGACCCGACCGAGGTCGGCCTGGGGAACGACTGTCACCACCTCAGCCGACCAGGTCCGGCTGCTTCGAGTGCTGGTCGACGAGGAGAGCCCGCTGCGACCGGCGGAGCGGGGCCTGGTGCTGGACCTGATGCGTCGGGTGGTCGATGGACAGCGGTGGGGGGTGCCGGTCGGTGCCGGTACGACCGGCTCCCGTACCTGGGTGAAGAACGGCTGGGACACCGTCGACGATCATGACGGACGCTGGCTGGTCAACAGCATCGGGCGGATCGTCGAGGACGACCACGACTGGCTGGTGGCGGTGCTGTCCGACCACCACGACTCGCTGGATGCCGGCATCGCGGCGGTGGAACAGGCGGTGCGAATCGCCTTCGACACGTGGCGACGGCCGGCCCCGGCCGGCTAGCCCCCGGCTGGCCGGCACCTGTCCGTCGGGTCAGGCCGGGCCGAACACCCGGTCGCAGGCCTCGCGCAGGTCGACCTGCGCGGCCGAGATCGTCAGGTTCCCCTCGATCGGCTCCTGGTCGGCGGCGGCCCGGGCGGCGTCCACCAGGTCCTTTCCACGGGCGGCCAGCGTGGCGTCGGTCGACGCCTGTGCCTGCCGGCCGATCTCCCGATTGACGTCGTGGTCGAGCTCGGCCGCGCTGATCTCACGTAGGTCCTGGCACGCCTGCCAGCCTTCGGTGTCGGCCGGTGGGGTCTGCGACGTGCTCTCGTCGATTGTCGGCGTCGGCGTCGCCTGCGACTGCTCGCCCCTGGTCAGCGCGCCGATCCCGATGACCAGGACGGCCAGCAGGACCGGCGCGGTGATCCACAGCCAGACGGGCCGGCGGCGGGAGCGGCGGGAGGGGGAGAATCCGGAGTGGTCAGCAGAGGTGCGGTAGGGGTGGCTCACGGTAGTGCCTCTCAGGTCCGACTGGGCGGGCGGAGCTCCGACTGGAGAGGGAAGCGGTGGCTTACGGCATAGCGGACATCAACGCCTGTGCCATCATATATTCATACACGTTGCCTTCATGTGCTGCCCCATAGTAAGCTTTTCGCTGCGGAAGGCAACCCGTCTATCGCCCCAGGTCGTCCGGACGGACAGGGGTGGTCGTAAGCATCCGGAAACCCGGGCCTGTCACACTGGGTCGGTGTATGACGTCGACGTGCTCGTGATCGGATCCGGCCCCAGTGGACAGAAGGCGGCGATCGCCGCGGCGAAGCTCGACCGGAGCATCATGGTCGTCGAGCGCGCGCACATGCTCGGCGGCGTGTGCATCAACACCGGCACCATCCCCTCCAAGACCCTGCGCGAGGCCGTCCTCTACCTGACCGGCCTCAACCAGCGCGAGGTCTACGGTCAGAGCTACCGGGTCAAGGATCACATCACGGTCAGTGACCTAACTGCCCGGACCCAGCACGTGATCGGGCGCGAAATCGACGTGACCCGCAGCCAGTTGACCCGCAACCGGGTACGGATCATGACCGGCACGGCACGGTTCGATGACGCGCACACCGTGGTGGTGACCGATGCGACCGGCCACGGAAACAAGGTCACCGCCGAGAAGATCGTGATCGCGGCCGGTACCCGCCCGGCCCGCCCGGCCAGCGTCGACTTCGACGAGCGGACCATCATCGACTCGGACGGCATCATCAACCTCGAACAGGTGCCGCAGTCGATGCTGGTGATCGGAGCCGGGGTGATCGGCATCGAGTACGCCTCGATGTTCGCCGCGCTCGGCACCGAGGTCACCGTGGTGGAGCGGCGGGACCGGATGCTCGAATTCTGCGACCTGGAAATCGTCGAAGCGCTCAAGTATCACCTGCGTGACCTCGCTGTCACCTTCCGTTTCGGCGAGGAGGTGGCGTCGGTGCAGCGCCACCAGCGCGGGGCGGTCGCGGTGCTGGAGAGCGGCAAGCGGATCGCCGCCGACACCGTGATGTACTCCGCCGGGCGCCAGGGCGTTGCGGGTGACCTTGATCTGGAGCGGGCCGGCCTGACCGCCGACGCCCGGGGCCGGATTCAGGTCAACGAGAACTTCCAGACCACGGCCGGGCACATCTACGCGGTCGGAGACATCATCGGTTTTCCCGCCCTGGCCTCCACCTCGATGGAGCAGGGCCGGCTCGCCGCCCACCACGCCTGCGGTGAACCAGCCCGTGGCATGCCACAGCTACAACCGATCGGCATCTACACGATCCCGGAGATCAGCTTCATCGGCAGCACCGAGGACCAGCTCACCGACAACCGGGTGCCCTTCGAGGTGGGGGTCGCCCGCTACCGGGAGCTCGCCCGCGGGCAGATCGTCGGCGACTCGTACGGGATGCTCAAGCTACTGGTCGCCCCGGACAGCCGGCAACTGCTCGGCGTGCACATCTTCGGCACCGGGGCCACCGAACTGGTGCACATCGGGCAGGCGGTGATGGGCTGCAACGGTACCGTCGACTACTTCGTCGACGCCGTGTTCAACTATCCGACCCTTGCCGAGGCGTACAAGGTCGCCGCGCTGGACGCGATGAACAAGATGCGGCACCTCGCCCAGCTGCACGACTGACCGTCAGCTGTCCATCCGACGGGACCGGAGGGTCAGTCGGGTCCAGCCGGTGCCGCCTGACGGCGGTGCACCGCGACCGCGGCGAGCAGTACACAGCCGGTCATCGGCACCACCAGCGGGACCAGCTGCCAGGTGACCAGGACCAGACCGGTGAGGGCGAGCGTCAGCAGCACCGTACCGCCCGGGTCGGTCCGCAGCGTGCGCGCCGCGGCGCGCAGCAGCGCCGGCCAGGCTGCGCCCGGGTGCCAGCCAGCGGCGGCCCGCAACAGTAGGGCGCCCAGGCCGACCGCGGTGAGCAGGCAGGCCGCCGCGACCAGCTCACCGACGGGCAACTGGCCGGTGCGTACCACCGCCGCGTCGAAGTACAGCAGCAGCCCGGCCCCGACCGCCGCGAGCGACCATGGCCAGCTGCCGGGCAGCGCGGCCCTCAACCGTACGCCGAAGGCACCGAGCCGGGTGCTGCCGGTGTCGTCGATGTACGCCCGCAGCTGCGCGCACCCGGCGGCCAGCGCGGCCAGCAGCGTGACCAGCGGCAGCAAGCTGACCAGCACCAGCACTCCGACCAGCAGGGTCTCACCGAACAACGCGAAGCGGGCGTTACGCACACCGGCTCCGGCGGCGGTGGCGAGGTCGTCGCGGCCGGTGGCGCTCACCCCTTCAACCCCGAGGTGGCGACCCCGTCGACCAGCAGACGCTGGAAGAACAGGAAGAACCCGATGACCGGCAGCAGCGCGAGCATCGACATGGCCATCAACGCACCGTAGTCGGACAGCGTGGTCTGATCGATGTAGAGCTGCAGCGCCAACGGCAACGGGTACTTGTCGGGGGTGCTGAGGTAGATGAGCGGGGCGAGGAAGTCGTTCCAGGTCCAGATGAAGGTGAAGATGGCCGTGGTGACCATTGCCGGCCGGGACAACGGCAGCACCACGTGCCAGAAGATGCCCCACGGCCCAGCGCCGTCGATCCGGGCCGACTCGTCCAGTTCATGCGGGATGCCGCGCATGAACTGGACCATCAAGAAGACGAAGAACGCCTCGGCGGCGAGGAACTTGCCGGCCAGCAGCGGCACGTAGGTGTCGACCAGAGCGAGTTTCTGGAAGACCGCGTACTGCGGGACGATCAGCACGTGGAACGGCAGCAGCAGGGTCGAGATCATCAGTACGAACAGGACGGTACGGCCATGGAACCGTAGCCGGGCGAAGGCGTAGCCGGCCAGGGCCGACGACGCCACCGTCCCGACCACGGCGAGCACCGCCAGCACCGCCGAGTTCCAGAAGAACCGCAGCACGCTGATACCGGCCATGCCCTCGGCCGCCCGCTGGTAGTTGCCCAGCGTCGGCTCCTGGGGAAACAGTTCCAGGCTGCCGACGATCGACCCGGACGGTTTGAACGAGGCGGAGACGACCCAGACTACCGGGTAGAGGATCACCGCCAGCAGCGCCACCGCCGCCAGATGCCAGCCGACGCTGCCGAGGCGACGCCGCCGGGTGGCGGCACCCGCCGCCCGAGACGCGGGGGTCATCGGTCGTCTCCCGAATAGTGGACCCAGCCACGGGCGGTTCGGAACAGCATCGCGGTCACCAGCCCCACGCCGAGCAGTAGCATCCAAGCCATCGCCGAGGCGTAGCCCATCCGGAAGTCGGTGAAGCCCCGGTCATAGAGGTAGACCGTGTAGAACAGGGTCGAGCCGGCAGGGCTGCCGTTGCGGCCGCCGATGACGTACGCCGAGGTGAAGATCTGGAACGAGTTGATTGTCTCCAGCAGCAGGTTGAAGAACAGCACCGGTGAGATCATCGGCAGGGTCACCGACCAGAATCGACGCGCCCGGCCGGCGCCGTCCACCTCGGCCGCCTCGTACAGCTCGGCCGGCACCTGCTTGAGCCCGGCGAGGAAGATCACCATAGGCGCGCCGAACTGCCAGGCCGCCAGCAGCACCAGCATGAGCAGCGAGAAGTCGGGATTGCCGACCCACCCGCCGCTGCCCAGACCGACCGAGCTCAGCAGTCGGTCGACCACCGCGTCGTCGCTGAACAGCGCCTTC
Source organism: Micromonospora sp. LOL_014 (assembly GCF_048060245.1). NCBI lineage: Bacteria > Bacillati > Actinomycetota > Actinomycetes > Micromonosporales > Micromonosporaceae > Micromonospora > Micromonospora sp. LOL_014. The sequence continues at coordinate 71,958 of NZ_JBHMIP010000021.1, read as the reverse complement.
CAGACGATGGCGACGCTGACGCTGGCGCCGATCAACGACGGCCCGTAGAACGCCGCCCGGTAGAAGCCCTGGCCGCGGCGGCGCTGGTTGAGCAGCATCGCCACCGCCAGCGCCGCGGCGAGCTTCAACGGTACGGCGAGCAGCACGTACCCAGCGGTGACCCGGACCGACTGCAGCCACCGGTCGTCGTCGAAGAGCCGGCGGTAGTTGTCCAGCCCGACCCATCCCGGCGTGGTGAACAGGTTGTAGTCGGTGAACGACAGGTACAGCGAGGCCGCCATCGGGCCGACCGTCAGCAGCAGCATGCCGACGATCCAGGGGGACAGGAACAGGTAACCGGCCACCGGGTCGCCGTTGCGGCGACCCGATGGCGGCGTCGCCGGTCTACGGCGGCCGGCTGCCGCGGGCCGGGCGGAGCCGACGGTGGAGCTTGTCATCGGAACCCTCGGGCTGGTCACCGCGTACGGATCAGGGCTCGAGGATTTCCTCGGCTTCGGCGAAGAGCTGGTCGGCCGCCTCTGCCACGCCGATCCGCCCGTAGTGCAGTTCCTCGCTGATCCGGATGAACGCTGCCTCGATGCTGCCGGCACCGCGCGGAGGCGCCGGTGGTGCCTGGGTGAGCTGATCGGCGATGGTCTCCTCGTAGGCGGCCACAGCAGCCAGCGGCCCGTCGAGTTCGGCCGCGTCCCGCTGGGCGTTGGTGGCTGGCAGGCCACGGTTGCCGCCGAAGATCCGACCCACCTCCGGGTCGTTGATCATGAAGGAGATCAGTCTGGCAGCCGCTGCCGGGTGCTCGGTGCCGGCCGACGTGCTCAGCAGCATCGCCGGTTTGAGGTACTGCCCGAGCTGTCCCGGGTTGTTGCTGGGCACCGGGCCCAGCCTGATCTCGGTGTCGGTCTCGCCAGCGTACCGGGTGAGGAAGTTGTCCCAGCTGAGGTCGGAGGCGGCCAGGTCGTCGACCCACAGGGAGGCCGGTTTGATCTGGACGGCGGTCTCCACCGGCAGGACCACGTCCTGCTCGATCAGGTCCATGCCCTGCTGCCAGAACCGCGCCAGCCGTTCCTTGCTGAAGCCGAGGCGGCCGTCCTCGGTGAACAACGCCCCGCCCTCCTGACGCAGCTGCGCCTCAAGGTTGTAGATTACCCCGGTGTAGTTGCCGCCGCCGTAGGTGCCGGTCTCGGCCTTGATGGTGGCCATCGCGGAGTGGTAGTCCTCCCAGGTCCAGCCGATCACCGGCGCGGGCACCCCGGCCTGCTCGAACAGCGCCGGGTTGTAGAACATGCTCCAGGTGTTGCCGCCGACCGGGACCGCGTACAGCGTGTCGTCGACCGCGCCGGCGCCGTCGAATCCGGCCAGCAGGTCGTCGAGGACGAGGTCGGTGCCGACGTGCTCGTCGAGACCGCCAAGCACTCCCCGGTCGGCGTACTCGCGCAGGTAGGAGAAGTCCATCTGCAGGACGTCCGGCATGTTGCCGCCGGCGGTCTCGGTGGTCAGCTTCTGCCAGTACGCCTCGTATTCCTGGAAGCTCGGCGTCACGGTGATGCCCGGGTTCTGCTCCTCGAACAGGTCGATCGCCTGCTGCATCAGGTCGGCCCGCTCGGCGTTGCCCCACCAGGAGTAGCGCAGCGCGACCTCGCCCGACTCGGTGTCGGCACCGCAGGCGACGGTGCCGGTGGCGACCAGCGAGAGGGCAGCAGCGATGGCCAGCGACTTGGTGAATCGTTTCAATCTTGCCATCAGAAACCTCCGGATCTGAGCCGACCACCAGGTGCGTAACGATGTGTTTGGGGGCCAGAGGAAGCGCTTGTGAACGTAGGTTAGGAGTCAGTTACATGTGCGTCAATGGCTGACTTGAACGTTACAACTCCGCGGCATGCCCGCCGACCCGAGCCGGGCCGGGGCAGCACACCGGCCGCCCTGGTCGTACCATCGCGACATGGCAGAGATGGTCACCCTGCGGCTGAGCCCGCAGACCCTGGCCAGGGCGCGGGCCGCTGCCGAACGGGACGGGATGACGCTCTCCGACTGGATCGACCGGGCCGCCCGCCGGGAAGCACGCCGCGACGCCGCCCGGGCACACGAGGAGTGGCTGGCCGCCAACCCGGAGGTCCGCGACGAACTGGACGGCTTTGACGAACTCGCCGACACGCTGGAGTCCGGCTGGTCCGACCTGTCTGACGCGGCGTGAACCGCGGCGAGATCTGGACCGTCGGCGAGCGCTCCGATCTGCGCTACCGGGTGGTGGTGCTGTCCGGCGACACGCACAACGAGCGACCCAGGGCCGCCCCGTACTGCGCGCCAATCGTCCGCCAGCGCGGCGCCACCAGCCTGCCGCCGTTCGTGGTGCCGCTGGCCGAGACCGACCCGCTGTCCGGAGTCGTCGTGGTCAACCGGATGCGCCGCATCTCCGGCCGCTCCGGGGCGGAACGGGTCGGCATGGTGACCGGTGCCAGCATGGCCCGACTGGAAGAGGCGATGCGGGACCTGTTCGACCTCTGACAGGTGCGCGCGGCCCGGCACCTCGGACGAGTGCAATCCCCGCCGACGCTGGCGGAAGCGCCCGGCCAGGTGGTACGACGGTCCGATGGGTATCGTGTCGCCCGGGTTCCAGGGCCGTCCACGTCCTCCCGGCGCTGCCACCCTGCCGCCGGGACAGTATCTGACCGACGACTTCCCGGTGCTGTCCGCCGGCCCGACCCCGCGCATCGACGTCGCCGGCTGGCAGTTCGTGGTCACCACCGAGGACGGCACCGAGCAGCGGTGGAGCTGGCCGGAGCTGCTCGACCTGCCCAGTGAGGACGTCACCGTCGACCTGCACTGCGTGACCAAGTGGTCCAAGCTCGGCACCCGCTGGCACGGCGTCTCCCTCGACACCCTGCTGGCCGACATCGACACCAGCGCCGACTACGCCCTCGTTCACTCGTACGGCGGATACACCACCAACCTGCCACTGGCCGGCCTGCTTCACGGGCAGGCATGGATCGCCTACCGCTACGACGGCGCCGACCTGAGCCCGGAGCACGGCGGCCCGGCCCGGCTGCTGGTGCCGCACCTCTATCTGTGGAAGTCGGCCAAATGGGTGCACGGCATCCGGCTGCTGACCGACGATGAACCCGGCTTCTGGGAGACCGCCGGCTACCACGATTACGGTGACCCATGGCGCGAGCAGCGGTACCAGGGCGACTGAGCTGGCGGGTGGCCCGCCTCGCCGCCGTCCGCGACGAGACGACGACCGCCCGTACCCTGCTGCTCGACGTGCCGGACTGGCCCGGACACCTGCCCGGCCAGCACGTCGACGTGCGGCTCACCGCCGCCGACGGTTACCAGGCACAGCGCAGCTACTCGATCGCCAACGCGGCCGACGGCGACCGGGTCGAGCTGACCGTGCAGCGGGTGTCCGACGGCGAGGTCTCCGGCTACCTGGCCGGCCCGTACGCCGTCGGTGACCCGGTGGAGATTCGCGGACCGGTCGGCGGCTGGTTCGTGTGGCGACCGGACACGACCGATCCGGTGCTGTTGATCGCCGGCGGCTCCGGCATCGTGCCGCTGATGGCGATGATCCGCGCCCGACGGGCCGCCAGCAGCCGGGTACCGTTCCGGCTCATCTACTCGGTGCGTACCCCGGCCGACGTCTACTACGCCGACGAGCTGCGCCGCCGCGCCCGCGACGACGCCGGTCTCGACGTCAGCTACGTCTACACCCGGCAGGCGCCCGAGGGCCGGCCCGGCCAGGTCGGCCGGATCGGAATCTCCCGGGTCAACACCGACGGTTGGCCGGCCATGCTCGAACCGGCCTGCTATGTCTGCGGGCCGACCGGCTTCGTGGAGACGGTCGCCGACATCCTGATCGCCCTCGGGCACGACCCCCGCCGCGTCCGCACCGAACGATTCGGACCCACCGGAGGTTGACATGACCGACCAGCCCGTGACGTCGGTGCTGCCCGACGGACGTCACCTGATCGACGAGCACCACCTACCCGATGAGCACCACCTGGACGGTAACGCGCTGGCCGGTCCGCTGGGCGAGATATTCGCGGTGGACGTCACCACCGCGATCGGCCGCTGCGCCAACTGCGGGCGGGCCGGGCCGCTTGCCGCTCTGATGGTCTACTCCGACGCGCCCGGCCTGGTCGCCCGCTGCCCGCACTGCACCGGGGTGCTGCTGCGGCTGGTACGCGGCCCGGTCGACGTCTGGCTCGACCTGCACGGCGCGCTGAGTCTACGGATCACCGTACCGGCAGGTTGAGCCTTCCCGGCTCCGCCGGGCCGACCGGGCCGCCCGGCACGGCGGAGCCGGATCACCTCAGCCAGTGCGCCACGTCGTGCGCCAGCAACTGCTCCAACGCCGGCAGGTCGCCCTGCTGAGCGGCAGCGAAGAACCGTCGGGCAAGCTCGTCGCGTTGCCGCCGGCTGGCGTGATAGCGCGGTCGGCGCGCGCGAATCTTCTCGCGCGCCCGGGCGACCAGATGCCGGGTGCCGTCCACGTCGGCACCGACGATCTCGGCGACCTGCGGGTACGGGTAGTCGAACACCTCGCGCAGCAGGAACGCGGCGCGCTGCTGCGCTGACAGGCTTTCCAGCAGGACGAGAAAGGCCAGCGACAGCGAATCGGCGATCTCCGCCTGCTCGGCCGGTGTGGGGTCGGTGACCAGTGGCTCGGGCAGCCACTCGCCGACGTAGCGTTCCCTACGGGACCGGGCCGAGCGGAGCTGGTCGATGGCCAGCCGGGGGTGGCCAGCGGTCGGGCGACAGGTCCGAGAGCACCTCGTAAGCCGTGCCGATCGCCTGTTCTGCCTCCTGCGCCTGGCCGAGCTTCGCGTGCGCGCGTGCCTCGCCGTTGACGGCGAGGCGGACCGCCTGTGCTCCGCGGCTGGCGAACCGGCGGCCGTCCACGGCGTAGGCGAGCGCCTTGCGGTACTGCCCGTCGTAGAACTCGGCGAAGCTCTGTGTGCCCCGTACCCATGCCTTGAGTTCCCGGTCCTCCGCGTAGTCGGCGAGCTGGAACGCCTCGATCCCGTAGGCCCGCGCGGAGCTGAACCGGCCGAGATTGACCGACATGTAGCTGAGCAGCCCGGAGAGCTGCCCGGCGATGGTGAGCAGCCGGGCGCTGTAGCTGGGCTGCATCCGCAGCGGGATGAGGCTCTGCACCCAGCGTCGTTGCCGCACCACGTCGGCGGCCAGCGTGAGTGGCCCTTCCTCCTCGTAGCGGGCGACGACATCCGAAACGTAGAGATCCAGAGTGTCCAGCAGCGCGTGGTTGACGCTCGCGTCGTTGTTCTCGCGAATCCGGGCCAGGATGACCGAGGGCTGCTCGACCAGCCCTTTGGCGCTACCTACGCTCGGGAAAGCGGGCACAACCCTCCGGTTGCCGGAGACGGCACTGATCTCCGATCCGACAACAGCAGCATCCTGCCGTACCGTTGTGCGAGGGTTGCGGAATCCGAGTTCGTCGTTGGTGTCGACATTGAGGACGATGCGCAGGGCCGTGCGGTAGTCCTCGGCGGGGAAGCGGATCTTGCCGTTTTCGAGTTTGCCCAGGTAGTTGGCGGTGAAGGCGCTGTGCGCCGCCTGGCCGGGGTCGGGGTAGAGGATCTTGTTGACGGCGTCGGCGAGTTGCCGGCGGGTCAGGCCCAGGCGTTCGCGTGCTGCGGTGAGCGGATGGTTCTGCATGACACCCCCGAAGTGTGGCGCACGATCGATGCGTGGTGGCGCGAACTGCCTGTGGCGGTGATCGATTTTGGACAGTATCCACCCGGTGAATGCCGCCTTCAACCATCTGCGTCGAACAATTCCTGACCCTGTCGGGGATTACGTCAACGAGGAAATGTCAAGAGGGAAGGCAGGGGATGGTTCCGGCAACGGGAAGCATCCCTTCCAGTAGCGGGTGTGCTGAACTGCCCCGAGGCCAGGTGTACGTACCGACGTGCAGCGCATCAGAGTGGTTCGCCGGGGATGGCGCTGTAGTCCTTGCGGATCTGCTCGACCACCGGCGTCATGTCAGACCATCGGATGGCGTCGATCGCGGTGACAGCCCGGACTCCAACCGTGGCGTTGGTGGCGAACGCTGCGGTGTAGCGGTCCAGCTCCGCCACGTTGACGCGGCGCTCATGCCCTGGGCGCTCCTGACGGATCAACGCCATCGTGACTCCCGGCAACACCGGTGCCTGCGGCCACACGATGTCGTCCCCTTCGATCAGGCCGATGTTCCAGGTCGCCCCTTCGGAGATGAAACCCTCCCTGTCCACGAACAGCACGTCATCGAAGCCAGCGAGTTGGGCCTGTCGGCGATGGAACACCGTCGCGAACAGGCCGAGGTGCTTGACTCCTGGTAAGTCCCGCTCGTAGCAGCGAGTGGTGAGCACCAGCGGTTGTGGTGGGACCGACGACACCGCTCGCGTCGTGACGAGCACCTGCGGGCTTGATGCGCCGGCGGGATGCCCCAGGTCGAGATCTGGGTCGAACACCGTTACCCTGGCGACGGTCGACTCGGCGGAACCCACCACGTGACGGACATAGCAGCGAACCTCGTGCTGATCGAGTTCCGTGCCGAAGAGTGCACGGCAGTCCCTTGTCAGCCGATCGAGGTGAAGCGCGAGTCCGCGCACCCGGCCGGCGTCCACTCGCATCGACGTGAAGTGACCGTAGTTGGTGAGACCCAGGATCTTCAGATGATCCAGATCGACGGGCTGCCCGTTCAGAAGCATGATGCCAGTCTCCGATCAGCGGGCCGGTAGGGCGGACGCGCGCAGCGCCTCGGCCAGCCACTCGAACGGGAACCGTTCCGGCTCCCCGCCGTTAACGGTGGTGACCAGCGCCAGGTACCGGTCCAACAGACCGGGCGGGTCCGGCGGTGTGCGGTCCCACTCCGCACCTTCCATCATGTGGTCGGCCGTCTGGAGCCGGAACTCGAGGGTGTCCGGCATCCCTGGGCTGTCCGGTGTCGCGAAGACGCCGGTCAGCCAGCCCATCCACCGGTCGGCGATCTCCCGCCCCTGCGGCGAGTCCGGTGGCACCTGGTCCCGTGCCGCATCCATCGCCGCCTGGCCGATCGGCGTAGCCGCTTCCATGCTGCCCAGCATCGGTGACGAGGTCATCAGCGGTCCGGCTCCGGTGGTGCACACCTCGTGCAGCTCGCGGCGCACCGCCTGGCGGATCCCGGGGTCGCGGACCAGCTCCGCCAGCTCGATCCACGCCTCCAGCTGGGCTGTGGTGGGGTGGTCGGGCAGTTTCGGGTGGGCCGCCCGCCACCACTTGAGCATCTGCGCCGGCGGCTCCCAACCGGTGGAGATCTCAGTCCAGAACTCGTCGATCAGCCGGTCACGTTCGTCGTCCGACATTCCGGCGAGTTTGTGCATCAGCGTCACCTGTTCGGCGGTGGAGTCCTGTCGAAGGATGGTCGACAGCACCGCGCGGCGGCTGCGCAGCCGTGCCTCCTGCCGGGTCAGCAGAGCCAGGTGGGTGGCGGCCAGCTCGCGCAGCGTCGCCTCGCCGGCCAGCACCCGCCGGATCTCGTCCAGCCCGGCGTCGAGTTCCCGTAGCGTCCGGACCAGTTCCAGCCGGGCGATCGCCGACACGTCGTACAGCCGGTGGCCGGCCAGCGTACTGGCGGCCGGCGTGACGACACCGGCGTCCGCGTAGTACCGGACGGCGCTGACGCTCAGACCGGTGCGTCGGGCGACATCCCCGATGGGGTACAGCTCGTTCATGTCCACGGCGCCCACTATGCGATCTCAAGCGGCTTGAGATGCAAGCTTCGTCGGGTCGCGCCCGCAGCGGTACGCCAGATTCGCTACACCGACTCCTGTGGCACGGAACCGATCGGTTTGACCATCTGCTGGGCGGTGACGGTGAATGCGGTCGACTCGTACAGCCGACGGGCCACCAGGTTGTCCCCGAAGACGTTCAACCCGAGCCGGGTGACTCCGCGCGTGGCCAGCACCGGCTCGACAGCCGCCAGGATGGCCCGTCCGTACCCGTTGCCGCGGTGGGCGGCGTCCACCTCGATGTTGTAAATCCAGGCCGGCCGCTCCGGTTCGGCAGAGTCCGGTAGCCCGACCCAGATCCAGCCGACCGGACGCGCGTCGTCGGCATCCGCCGGCCGCGCCACCAGGAACAGCATCCGCTCGGTGGCCAGCCCGTCGGGCAGTAACTCGGCGTGCTGGCGGCGGGACTCGGTCAGCGCCGTCGCGGTGGTGGCGCGCCCGGACCGCAGCAGGCTGCCGGCATAGCCCGCCACCAGCGCGGGAATGCGTACGTCGTACTCGGCCTGGGTCATCGGGTGCAGCGCCACGGCGCGCTGATCTGACGTCGTCACCGGCCTATCGTGGCCTACCTGGTCGTGGCCAGTCACGTCAATTGCGCGACGGTCGTTGGCGGGCAGCACACGATCGTGGACGGGACCAGGCGGCACCGCGCCAGTACACTGCGGCTGTGGCGACCGAGGCGGACCGTGATGCCGGGCAGGACGTGCCGCACCGCCTCGATCATGTACCGAAGCCCGAGTTCGCTTTTCCCGGTCCGCTGCGCGACCGGCTGGTCGCGGCGATCCTCACCGGCGAGAAGACGGCCACGTCCGGGCTGCTGCGCGAGTACGAGCACGACAACGAGCCGCTGCCGGTCGCGGGGGACCGGTCGGTGCTGGTGGATTCGGCGGACCGGCCCTGCGCGGTACTGGAGACCACCGGGGTACGGGTGGTTTCCCTGGCGGAGGTGGACCTCGCCCACGCCGTCGACGAAGGCGAAGGGTTCGTTGACGTCGCCGGGTGGCGCCGCGCCCACGTCGACTTCTGGCAGTCGACGCCGATGCGGGCTGCCCTCGGTGACGAGACGTTCACCGTAGACGACCGGACGATGGTGGTGGCCGAACGGTTCCGTGTCGTGCAGCGGATCTGGCGGTCCGACGAGGTGGCCCTCGCCTACGCCGCCGAGAGTCGGGCGGCGGTCGACGCGTTACGGGCCGTACCGGAGGCGGACTTCGACCGCCCGACCAGATGCGGCCCGTGGACGGCCAAGGAACTGCTTGCACACACCGTGATCGCACTGTCCCGTACCGTCAAAATGCTCGACGACGGCGCACCCGCCGCCGGTCCGGACGGTTCGGTGGACGCAGTCGGCTACTACGCGCCCGACGCCCGGTTCCGTCCCGACGCGGACGGCGGGCGAATCGCCGACGCACAGCGGTGGGCGGCGGCCCGGACGGCCACCGCCGCTGTCGACGAACTGGCGGCGCGGGCAGCGACCGCCGCCGCTCGGGTCACTACGCAGCCGCCGGACCGAATGGTCGTCACCCGGCATGGTGACCTGATGACGTTGACCGACTTCCAGGCCACCCGGGTCGTCGAGCTCGCCGTCCACGGTGTCGACCTGGCCGACGGCCTCGGCATAGCGCCGTGGCTGACCGCCCCGGCGGCGGATCTGGTGGTGGCGCTGTCGGCGGGCACCACACTGGCACCGCTGCGGGCGGCGCGTGGATGGGACCGGCCGACGTTGGTACGCGCGGTCACCGGGCGAGTCGAGTCAGGTGACGTGGACCCGGCTGAACTGCACCCGCAAGGAGTGCGCTCCCCGTTTTTCGGTGGCACGCACAGTCCCACTGTGGTTGGCGAAGAGTAGCGGGACCGACCTGCCCTCGAAGCGCCTTGCGACTGCCCGTAGGTTGACAGCGACAAGGCCACAACGAGACCCTTTCGCGATTCTGACTTTTGGTGCTGGAGGTTTGCCGTGGACTGGTCCCTCGGAAACATACTGATTCTGCTGGTCGTGGTGTTGCTCGGTGCAGTCGCGGGGTGGCTCGTGATGAGCCGCCGGTCCGCCGCCGGCAAGGACGCCTCGGTGAAGCCTGAGGCGGCTGCCGCAGTCGAGCCACCGACCACTACCTCGGAGCCGTCGGCGGCCGACCCGGTCAAGACCGGGCCCACCACCGAGGCTCCCGCCGAGCCCACCGCCGAGCCCGCTGCGGATGCCCCGGCCGAGCCGGTCAGTGTCGAACCGGTCAGTGCTGAGCCGGCCACTACCGCCGATGCGGCCAGCCCTGAGCAGGCGCCGGTCGTCGACCCGCCCGCCGCCGAGCCGGTCGCTGCCGTTGAGCCGCCTGCCGTTGAGCCGCCTGCCGTTGAGCCGCCTACCGTTGAGCCGCCTACCGCTGAGCCGCCCGCCGCCGCCGAGGCTGAGGCTGAGCCGGCGGACGACTTCCGGCGCATCGAGGGCATCGGGCCGAAGATGGCCGCCGCCCTGCAGTCTGCCGGGATCCGTACGTACGAGCAGTTGGGCGCGACCGACGAGGCGGCGCTGCGCGCGGCGGTCCGCGCCGCCGGGGTACGGGCCACTGCCAGCCTGCCGACCTGGCCGGCCAAGGCCCGAGAGTTGGCGGCGGCGCGCTCCGCAAGCTGACCGGAAAGGTCAAGCCGCCACAGTGGACCGATTGTCGGGTGACCTAGGTCCCGGCGATCGGGGACGTACGGCGGCAGCGACCGATCGCCGTGCCGGGTGACGATGAGGTCGAGCACCGGCGGCAGGGTGCCGCCGGTGCTCGACCGAACGAGGTGATCGGCACGACCGCAGTCGTCCAGGTGCACCCGAAGCCGGCGGCGCCGGCCGAGACAGAGGCCGCGATCGACGCTCTCGTCTCGGCGGCGTCGAAGGCACTCGACGACTACGCCGAATTCGACCAGGAACGGATCGACACGATCGTCGGCAAGGCGTCGGTCGTCGCGCTCGGCCGACGCAGCGACTTGGCCCGGCTGGCGGTCCAGGAGACCGGCTGCGGCGTGTTCGAGGACAAAGCTCGCCGAGGAGTTCGGCCGGCGGGTCAAGGTGGTACGGATCATCTGGAACGCGCCGGCCTCGCAGGGCGCGATCGGTGACATGTACAACGCGATCGCGCCGTCGTTGACGCTGGGCTGCGGCGGCTACGGGCGGAAGCGCCCGGAAACACGATCCGTATCGGCGAGGCGTCGGCCGGGTGGTACGGCACCGGCTGGGAGCGGTAGACGAAGGCCGGTCTGTGTCGTCGGGGCGGAACACCGCGCATCACGGCGGTCAGGACGTCGGGACGGACTTTCCCCAGCGGGGGGCGGCGAACCGCAGCCCGGCGAGCCGGTCCGGCGGTGCGGCTAGGCCCGGCCCGCCGGCCGCGATCCACTTGACGACACTTGACAGTGACGTCTCGTCGAGCACCCCGCCGAGCCACACCGGACGAGCGCCCAGCCGGTGGGCCAACACTGCCGGCTGCACGATTACCACGTTGGACCGGTCACAGGCGTTGAGGCAGTCCGACACCCGTACCGGCGAGGCGGCACGCAGTTCGTCGAGCTGCCGGTCGTGGTCGACGTCCGGGTGTTTGCGGCGGGTGCCGCAACAGCAGCCTCGGCATACGGTCACCCGGACGAGGCGCCCGGGCTCCGGGCCTGCCGCGCCGTCGTCAGCCGTCACGCGACGTCGGCGAGCGTGGACCGCCGACCACCGGTCCGGGCCGGGGTGAGCAGCAGTCCGAACACCACCCCGAGGACCGTCCACATGGTGGCGAGCTGCGCCAGCGAGGCGAGTCGGAATTCCCACAGCAGCGTCGCCGGGATGTCGGTGGGCACGTCGACTCCGGTGGCTGGCCAGAGCGCCAGCAGCAGGGCGTACCCGACGATGGCCAGCGCCGCCGCGACCACCGTCCGGTAGGGTGCCGGCCGCGCCCAGCCGGTCAGCCGCCGGTGGGTCAGCAGCGCCAGCCAGGTCACGGCGGCTGCGGCGATGATGAACGACAGGTACTGTCCGGTGCGCTGGTTGACGGTGTCCGGATCGCCGACGCCCGGCGGGTTGGCCGGGAAGCGGATCGCCGGTAGCAGCGCCACCACGACGAAGCCGAGCCCGGCGAGCAGCCCCACCCGGCGGAAGTCGTCGTGGCCGGGCAGCAGGTGCCGGGTCGCCGCGTAGACCACGGCGACGATCAACGCCAGGCACAGCGCCACCGCGACGGTGGCGACCAGCCCGCCGAGGACCTGCATGGCCCGACCGACCAACTCCTCGTCGTGGCTGTGTCCGGCCGTCCCGGTCGCAGCGCGGGCCTCCTCGACGACCAGCGCCGACTCGATCTGCGGTTCGACGATCAGCAGGGCCGCCACCGCGCCTGCCACGCCGGCGGCCGCACCGGCGAGCAGGCCGCGGCCCAGCACCGCGCCGAACGGGTAGGTGCTCATCGGAGCCGGCCGCCGCTCAGTGGCACGGTACGCCGAGGGCGTGCCGGCCGTCGTGGGTGAACTCGTGCACGAACTCGGCGGTACCGGCCAGCACCAGCCCGTTGTCCTGCGCGACCAGGTAGATGACGACCGCCGCGACGGCGGCCAGTAACCAACCGGCGAGCGGTACGCGGATGGCGGTGGTGGTGACCTCGCCGCCGACAGAAGGTGCAGTCATGCCAGGAAATCCTCTCGTCCATGCCTCGTGGCGATGCGGTGCATGCCACGGCCGGTCTCCTGGCTCCCGGATCGTCGCGGCCGTCCCGCCTTCCCGGACCGTCGTCGGCCCAGTGGCGTGGTGGAACGGACACTTCCCGGTCACAGTGGCGAGGACCACGCCGGAATCACACCGGCTTCCCGAACACCGTGGCCTGCGCAGCGTACCGCCGTGGTGACCGCTCGGGCAATGGCTGCGGCTCTGGCCGACACCGGGACCGGCGCCACATTGACGGTGGACCGCCGGTGGGGGAGCATGACCGGCACGAGCGGCGCGGAGGAACCCGGTGCGAATCCGGGGCGGTCCCGCCACTGTGACCGGTGAGTCGCGTCCCCCTGAGACAGCCACTGCCCCAACGGCGGGAAGGCTCGGGACGCGACGTCGATCCGGCAGCCAGGAGACTCCGGCCGCTCGCTGGTCCACCGGTACGCGGGCGTGGACACCCGCGGGAGGGATTCACCATGCACACCTGTCGGCCCCTGCCATGACGCCGTACCCGTTCACCGCCGTCGTCGGCCTGCCCGACCTGCGGCAGGCCCTGCTGCTCGCCGCAGTGCACCCCGGCATCGGCGGCGTGCTCATCCGGGGTGAGAAGGGCACCGCAAAGTCGACGATCGTCCGCGCGCTGGCCGGGCTGCTACCGGAGGTCGACCGGGTGCTCGGCTGCCGGTTCGGCTGCGATCCGGCAGCCCCGGACCAGACCTGCCCCGACGGGCCGCACACCGCGCCGGTGACCGCACGCCGCGGCCCGGCCGCTCTGGTCGAATTGCCGGTCGGCGCCACTGAGGACCGGGTGGTCGGCACCCTCGACATCCAGCGGGTACTCAGCGCCGGCGTGAAGGCGTACGATCCGGGGCTGCTCGCCGCCGCGCACCGGGGCCTGCTCTACGTCGACGAGGTCAACCTGTTGCCGGACCATCTGGTGGACCTGCTGCTGGACGCAGCGGCGATGGGCCGGGCCCACGTCGAACGCGACGGGGTGTCGGTCAGTCACGCCGCCCGGTTCCTGCTGGTCGGCACGATGAACCCGGAGGAGGGCGAGCCGCGTCCACAGTTGCTGGACCGCTTCGGGCTGATGGTGTCGGTGGCCGCACCTTCCGAGGTGGCCGACCGGGCCGAGGTGGTGCGCCGTCGGCTCGCGTACGAGACCGACCCGGTGGCGTTCGCGGACCGCTGGCGGTCCGCCGACAACCAGCTCGCACTGCGGGTACGCGATGCGCGGGCGGCCCTGCCCGCGGTCACGCTGCCCGATGCCGAGATCGACCGGATCGCCCGGATCTGCCTGGCGTACCAGGTGGACGGTATGCGGGCCGACATCGTGATGGCCCGCGCCGCCGTCGCGCTGGCCGCCTGGCGGGGCCAACCGGCGGTCACCGCCGCCGAGGTCGCCGAGACAGCCCGGCTGGCGCTGCCGCACCGGCGGCGCCGTGACCCGCTCGACCCGCCCGGTGCCGACGAGCAGCGCCTCGACGAGGTGTTGCGTGACGAGTGCGGCGACGACGATCCCGATCCTCCGCCGCCGCAGGGTCCGCCACCACCGGAGGGCGGCCCGTCGCAGGGTCCGCCACCACCGGAGGGCGGCCCGTCGCCCGAGCCAGCGACGCTGGACGACAGCGGGCCGGCGGGCGGTGCCGAGCAGCCGGACGGCGTACCGCCGGGCGGTCCGGCTCCGGCGGCGGCCGGGCCCGCGTACCGGCCCCGGACACTGCGGCTACCCGGGCTCGGTGCGGGCGCGACGCCCGGCCGACGTTCGGCGGCCCACGCCGACCGGGGCCGGGTGGTCGGTGCCGGATCATTGACTGGACGGCCGTCGACGGTGCATCTACCAGCCACGGTGCGCGCCGCCGCATCCCGGGGTGCCCGCCAGATCACCCCCGCCGACCTGCGCCAGGCCCGCTACGTCGGCCAGGAGGCGAACCTGATTCTGTTCGTGGTCGACGCCTCCGGGTCGATGGCAGCCCGGCAGCGAATGACCGTGGTCAAGACCGCCGTGCTGTCGCTGCTGCGCGACGCCTATCACCGGCGGGACCGGATCGGGATGATCACCTTCCGGGGTGCCGCCGCCGACGTGGTGCTGCCACCGACCAGCAGCCACGAGGTGGCCGTCGCCAAGCTGGCGCAGTTGCGCACCGGTGGCCGTACCCCAATCGCCGCCGGGCTGCGGGCCGCCGCCGCCACCGTCGCCGCCGAGCGCCGCCGCGAGCCACGCCGTCGGCCACTGATCCTGTTGGTCACCGACGGGCGGTCGACCAGCGGACCGAATCCGATAGACCTGGCGCCGTTGCTCGCCGGCACCGCGATGGTGGTGCTCGACTGCGAGTCTGGTCCGGTGCGACTGGGCCTGGCCCGGCGGCTCGCCACCGGTTTCGACGCCGAATGGCTGCCGCTGGAGGCGCTGTCGGCGGTGGTGCCGCAACCTCGGGTCGGCCTCGCCAGCGGGAGGGCTGCCTGATGCCACAGGGTAAACCGGAACACGTCCCCGACGACGGGCTGACCACCCGGGCCCGGCGGCGTCAGCCGGTGCTCGCCGTCCATACCGGGCCCGGTAAGGGCAAGTCGACAGCGGCCTTCGGTATGGCGTTGCGGGCCTGGGCGGCCGGCTGGCCGGTGGTCGTCTACCAGTTCGTCAAGTCCCCGAAGTGGAAGGTGGGCGAGGAAGCGGCCCTGCGTACCCTCGGTGCGTCGGGCCGGGGAGCGCCGGTGACCTGGCACAAGATGGGGGAGGGCTGGTCCTGGATCCAGCGCCCCGGCACCGAGCGCGACCACGCCGCCGAGGCAGCCGAGGGCTGGGCGCAGATCCGCCGTGATCTGGCCGCCGAGGCGTACCGGTTCTACGTGCTGGACGAGTTCACCTACCCGTTGAAGTGGGGCTGGATCGACGTCGCCGAGGTGGTGTCGGTGCTGCGGGACCGGCCGGGCGGCCAGCACGTGGTGGTCACCGGCCGGGACGCGGCGCCGGAGCTGATCGACCTCGCCGACCTGGTGACCGAGATGACCAAGGTCAAGCATCCGATGGACGCTGGACGCAAGGGCCAGCAGGGCATCGAGTGGTAGCCGTTCCCCGGGTGGTGATCGCCGCACCCGGATCCGGGCACGGCAAGACCACGGTGGCCACCGGCCTGCTCGCCGCCTACGCGGCCCAGGGTGTCCGGGTCGCCGGCTTCAAAGTCGGCCCGGACTACATCGACCCCGGCTACCACACGCTCGCCGCCGGCCGGCCCGGCCGCAACCTGGACCCGGTGCTGGTCGGTGAGGAGCGCGTCGCGCCACTGTTCGCCCACGGCGCCGCCGGTGCCGACCTCGCGGTCATCGAGGGCGTCATGGGGCTCTACGACGGCCGGGTCGGCGGCGCCGACGTCGGCTCCACCGCCCAGGTCGCGGCGCTGCTGGCCGCCCCGGTGCTGCTGGTCGTCGACGCGGCCGGGCAGAGCCGGTCGATCGCCGCACTGGTGCACGGGTTCCGGTCGTTCGGTCAGGTCCACATTGCCGGGGTGATCCTCAACCGGGTCGGCTCCGACCGGCACGCGCAGGTGCTGCGGGACGCCTGCGAGGAGGTCGGCACGCCGGTGCTCGGGGTGCTGCGGCGGCATCCGTCGGTCGACACCCCGTCGCGGCATCTGGGTCTGGTGCCGGCGGTGGAACGCGCCGTCGAGGCGCGTGCGGCGGTCGGTGCGCTGGCGGAGTTGGTCGCCGCGTCGGTGGACCTGGCCGCGGTGGCGGCGGTGGCGGGCGCCGCACCCCTGCTGGCGGTCGAACCCTGGTCGTCGGCGGGCGCTGTCGGGCACGCGGACGCCGGCTCCGGCGAGGACGCGCCAGCAGCGGCGAGCGGTGACCGGC
This sequence comes from Micromonospora sp. LOL_014, assembly GCF_048060245.1. Taxonomy (NCBI): domain Bacteria; kingdom Bacillati; phylum Actinomycetota; class Actinomycetes; order Micromonosporales; family Micromonosporaceae; genus Micromonospora; species Micromonospora sp. LOL_014. The sequence goes on along the minus strand of NZ_JBHMIP010000021.1, from coordinate 55,680 downwards.
CGGTGGTCGCCGTCGCCGGTGGACCGGCGTTCAGCTTCGGCTATCCGGAGACCGTCGAGCTGCTGACGGCCGCCGGTGCCGAGGTGCGTACCGTCGATCCGGTCCGTGACCAGCGGCTGCCCGCGGCGACTGCGGCGTTGGTCGTCGGCGGCGGCTTTCCCGAGGTGTACGCCGCCGAGCTGGCCGCGAACGCCGGGTTGCGGCGGCAGGTGGCGGCGTTGGCGGCCGCCGGTGCGCCGATCGTCGCCGAGTGCGCCGGCCTGCTGTGGCTGTGCCGCACCCTCGACGAGGCGCCGATGTGCGGGGTGCTGCCGGCGGACGCGCGGATGACTTCCCGGTTGACGCTCGGCTACCGCGATGCGGTGGCGTTGACCGACAGCGTGTTGGCGCCGGAGGGGGCCCGGCTGACCGGCCACGAGTTCCACCGTACCGAGGTGACGCCGCGGGCCGGCGCGGCAATGGCCTGGGGGTGGCGTGGCGCGGCGCCGGAGGGTTTCGTCGCCGGTGGCGTGCACGCGTCGTACCTGCACCTGCACTGGGCGGCGCGGCCGCAGATCGCCACCCGGCTGGTGACGGCCGCGCGGCGGACGGTGTCAGTCCCGCGGCAAGCTGGCGGTGAACATGGCAATCAGCCGTTCGTAGCTCTCCGTCACGTCCTCGGGCAGGCCGAAGCCGCCGTCGATTTCCAGGCAGACGAAGCCGTGCATCATCGCCCGTAGGCAGCGGGTGGCGTGTACCGCCGCCGACCGCTGCAGTCCGTAGCCGCGCAGCACGGCCAGGATCACCTCCAGCAGCCGGGTTCCTTCGGCGACGGTCACCGGGTCGCGGATCGGGTCGGCGGGCATCGCCGCCCACCGGGCGGGATGTCGGCGGACGTAGTCCCGGCTGGCGTGCATCAGGGCGGCGACGGCGGCGTCCCGACTGAGACCGAGGGTGTGCCGGGTGAGTTCGTCGGCGAACTCACCGATGAGCCGGGCAGCGATGAGCGTCCGCAGTTCGGTGAGGCCGCCGGTGACGTGCTTGTAGAGCGACGGTGTGGCGACCCCGACCCGGCCGGCCACCGCGTTGAGCGACAGCGCGTCGAGTCCCTGCTCGTCGATGAGGGCGATCGCGGCGTCGACCAGGCCGCCCCGGGTGAGCCCTGCTCTAGGCATGTCGGCGGCCGGACCGCGTAGGCTGGCTACATGGCATAACGCTTAAGCTAATTGTGTTAGCTTGGTTCGTCAAGCTGGCCTGGGTCGTCCGGCCGCCTCGGGGCCGCCTGCCATCGTGGGCTGCGGCAGTATGGAGCGCATGTGCCGAAGCATCAAGACGCTCCGTGAGCCGTACACCGCCGAGGTGACCGACGCCGACATTGAGGCCGCCGCGCTGCAGTATGTCCGGAAGATCTCTGGTTTCCGGCAACCAGCCGCCCACAACGCGGAGGCGTTCGACGCCGCCGTGGCGGCCGTCGCCGCCGCCAGCCGCGAACTGCTGGATCGTCTGGTGGTCCGTGCCCCAGCGGCCCGGTAGGCCACGGCGCCGCCGGAAGAAGTGTGCGACGGAGCCGGCGGCGCCGTGTCGTCGGACGGCCTCGCGAGGTGACTGTCCGTGAATTCTGTGAAGATCCTTAATGGAAACTTGAGGTTCCGGACAGATCCGTCGACCATCCACCCACGTATGGCCCGGTAGCTGCGTTTCGGGCAGCGGCTACCGAGAGGAGCGGTGGATGTACGGGTGGGATGCCAGGAGTGGGCGGGCGCGTAAGGTCTTCGTCGGGGCGGCGGCAGCAGCCCTGCTCGGCGGCGGACTGGCGGTCGGCACCGGGCTCGGCAACGCGGGGGAGAACTGCGACGGCCTGGACACCGCGCTGCGGAACAACCTGACCTTCATCGCCGAGCAGCGGGCCAACCCGGACGCCCTGTCCAACGACCGGATCGCCAACCGGCAGGCAGTGGTCGACCTGATCGAGCAGCGGCGGGCCGCCGCCGGCTGCACGGCCGACGTCGGCGCCGGCGCGCCGGCCGCGACGCCCGCGCCGGAGCAGCCCGATGGTACGGGCGACGCCGCCGCGCCGGACACCGGGACACCCGGCGACGTCGTCTGCGCGGGATCGACGGTGACCCTGTTCAACGAGGACGCCGGCCCGGCCGCCTCCAGCGGCACCTTCCCTGTCGGCACCGTGCTCAAGGTGACCAACCTCGACAACGACCGGAGCGTCACCGTCACGGTGACCAGCCCGTCGGGCAGCTGCGTTCTGCTTAACGACGCCGCGTTCGAACAGGTCCGGGAGCCGGGCAAGTTTGTCATCCGGCGGGTCGTGGTCGAGCGGATCAGCTGACCCGTACCGCGTCGGGTCGTCGGTCCTGGCCGGCGGCGCGACGCCGGATAACCCACTCGGCCACCACCACGTTGATCCTCGACCCGGTAGCTGCCGGCCGTCGGCACGGTGACGATGAACCAGGCCGGGTCGCTGACCGGCTGCGGGCTGGTGAACTGGTAGTCGGCGCCGTAGCGTCCGGCCGACCAGCCACGCTTAACACGTCGCTGCCGGCGGCCGGCACCCGCGCCGCGCCGATGACGAACAGCGCGGCACCGACCGGCGGCACCAGTTTCGGTACCGCCACCTGGCCGGCGGTGTCCCATGGTGGCGACATCCGTACATGATGCACCGGTCGGTCAGAGCCGTTGCCACAGCGCCGGTACGTTCGGCGGTTCCCAGCCGGCGAGCGCGGTGTGTGCCTGCCGGCACCGGTAGCTGACGCCGGCGTAGCTGACGACGGCACCGACCTGGTACGTGGTGCCGGCGGCCCAGGTGCCGCCGGGCTGTTCGGGCGACACGGTGGGCGTGGACGTCGGTGGTGGGGTGGTCGGCGGTGGTGGCGCCGGGGTCGGCGACGGGCCCGGATCTCCACCGATCTGGATGTCCACGCAGGAGTAGAAGGCGTTCGTGGTGTCCGCGACGTTCCAGATCGCCAGCACTTTCTGCCGGCCGGTGTGGCTGCCGAGATCCACGGTGTGCGACACGGTGGCGGCGGGCTGTCGGCCACCGTCGTCGAACACGGCGATCCGGTCGTCGCCGACGTAGTACTCCCAGGTGCTGGTGGCGTGTCGGGCGGTCAGTGTCCAGGTGAAGGTGACCGACCCGCCGCCGACCGCGGTGGCCGGCCAGTTGGCGCTGTCGTCGTTGAGGATGGCGAAGCGGCTCACCCCGCCGTGACAGGTGCGCTGTCCTTTGGGGCCTTCGACGCTCTGCGGCTCCCACACGATCGGGCCACAGTTGGCGACTCGGCCCTGCGCGCACATCGCCTGTCGACTGGGCGGATAGGAGATGTAACCGTGCGCGTTGGCCGGGGCGGCGACCAGCAGGGTGCCGAGCATGGTGCCGGTGGCGAGCAGAGGCAGGAGAACTCGTCGTCGCATGGGGGCGCTCCGCACGTCGTGGGTGGCGGTGGGGCGGCCGGCCTTTGCCGACGAAGTTAGCGTAAGGACAGTTAACAGTAAAGATTGCGAACGAAGAATTTCGATACGTCGACGAAGTCGACCGGTCGTGCGACGGTCAGCCGACCGTACGGCCGTGCCGGTCGCGGGCCTTGACCCGGGTGATCGGCATTTCCGGCGCCGGCAGCGGGGCGTCGACGCAGCCGGTCACCGTGCCGAACCGCCTACCGGCCGCCCAGTCATCGCGGGCGGCAACCAGCTCCTCATGGCTGCGGGCGACGAAGTTCCACCACATCACGAGCGGATCGTCGAACGGCTCCCCGCCGAGCAGGAACAGCCGGGCCGGGCCGTCGGTGGTCACCGTCGTGGCCGACCGGCCCTCGCACAGGTAGAGCAGCCCGCCCGGGGCCAGCTCCACCCCGTCGACCCGGGCCGTGCCGGACATCGTCAGGAGGGCATACTCGAAATCGTCGCGCAGCGTCAGCGCGACGGTCGCATCGGCGTCGATGTCGACCTGGGCTCCGACGATCGGGCTCGCCATCTCGGCCGGGGACCGGACGCCGGCGTACTCGCCGACCACCACGGTAATCCGCGCGTCACCGGCACCCACCTGTGGCAACGCGGCATGATGCGCGAACCGAGGCTCGCCGTGCCTGGCCGACTCGGGCAACGCCACCCACAGTTGCAGGCCGTCCATCACCGGCGGATGGACCGGCGGTGACTGCTCCGAGTGGGCGATGCCGTGCCCGGCGGTCATCAGGTTGAGGTGTCCCGGCACGATCGACTGCACGCTACCCAGGCTGTCCCGGTGCAGAATCTCACCGTCGACCAGCCAGGTCACCGTCTGCAGCCCGGTGTGTGGGTGCGGCGGAATCTGCATGCCGGACCGCCCGGCCACGTCGTCGGGCCCGAAGCGGTCGACGAAACACCAGGCACCGACCATGCGCCTGGGTCGCTGCGGCAGCAGCCGCCGAACCGTCGTGTAGCGGCCCAGCGGCACGTCGTGGCCGGGTAGCAGCACGCTCTCCGGCTGCGCGTCGGCGACCGTCGTCCCGTCGTATCGGATGCTCCCCGACGCCGCCGCACTCATGCCTCGACCTTACGCGCGGCACCGCCGGCGCGCCCGGCCGACCGCACCGCACCGTCCAGGTCAACCGGCGCGGTCCTCCAGGTCGCCCTCGGTTCGCAGGAACACCTCCCGCAGCCCGTCCAGCACCGCCGGGTCGGGATACTCCCACAGTTTGCGGTCGGCCGCCTCCAGTAGCCGCTCGGTGATCCCGTGCAACGCCCACGGGTTCGACTCGGTAAGGAACCTCTGGTTGACCTCGTCGAGCACGTACGTCTCGGCCAGCTTGTCGTACATCCAGTCGGCCACCACCCCGGCGGTGGCGTCGTAGCCGAACAGGTAGTCGACCGTGGCGGCCAGCTCGAACGCCCCCTTGTAACCGTGCCGGCGCATCGCCGCCAGCCAGCGCGGGTTCACCACCCGGGCCCGGAAGATCCGGGCGGTCTCCTCGTGCAGGGCGCGGGTGCGCACCGCCTCCGGCCGGGTGCTGTCGCCGACGTAGGCCGCCGGGGCCGACCCGGTCAACGCCCGTACCGTGGCGATCATGCCGCCGTGGTACTGGAAGTAGTCGTCGGAGTCGGCGATGTCGTGCTCGCGGGTGTCGATGTTCTTCGCCGCGACCGCGATTCGTCGGTACGCCGACTCCATCTGGTCGCGCGCCGGCGCGCCGTCGAGGTCCCGGCCGTAGGCGTAGCCGCCCCACACCGCGTACACCTCGGCCAGGTCGGCGTCGTCGCGCCAGTTACGGCTGTCGATCAGCTGCAGCAGCCCGGCACCGTAGGTCCCCGGCTTGGAGCCGAAGATCCGCATGGTGGCCCGCCGGGTGTCGCCGTGGGTGGCCAGGTCGGCGCGGGCGTGCGCGGCGACGAAGTTCAGCTCGTCCGGCTCGTCGAGGGCCGCGACCAGTCGGACCGCGTCGTCCAACATGGCCACCACATGCGGGAACGCATCACGGAAGAAGCCTGAGATCCGCACCGTCACGTCGATGCGGGGCCGGCCCAGCTCCTCGGCCGGGACTACCGTGACGCCGGTCACCCGTCGCGACGCCTCGTCCCACACGGGCCGTACGCCGAGCAGCGCCAGCACTTCGGCGATGTCGTCGCCGGCGGTCCGCATCGCCGACGTGCCCCATACCGACAGTCCCACCGAGCGGGGCCAGTCGCCGGTGTCGGCCCGGTAGCGGGCCAGCAGCGACTCTGCCATCGCCTGCCCGGTCTCCCAGGCCAGCCGGCTCGGCACCGCCTTCGGGTCCACCGAGTAGAAGTTGCGTCCGGTCGGTAGCACGTTGATCAATCCGCGCAACGGCGACCCGCTCGGCCCGGCCGGCACGTACCCGCCGGCCAGTGCGTGCGCGACGTGGGCCAGCTCGTCGGCGGTGCGGGCCAGCCGGGGGACCACCTCGGTCGCCGCGAACTCCAGGATCCGAGTGACCAGCGCGGTCCGCTCGTCATCGTCGCCGAGCACACGCGTGGCGACCTCGACGGCGGCGTCCGACCGCCAACCGTGCCCCTCCATCGCCGCGACCAGCTCCCGGGCGGTCGCCTCGGCGGCGTCGGTGCCGTCGCGGTCGGTGCCGGACTCGTCCAGGCCCAGCGCCTCCCGCAGGCCGGGTAGCGCCGCGACCTGCCCGGCCCACATCTGCCGGGCCCGCAGCATCGCCAGCACGAGATCGACCCGGGCCGCGCCGACCGGTGCCGCGCCGAGCACGTGCAGCCCGTCGCGGATCTGCACGTCCTTGACCTCGCAGAGCCACCCGTCGACGTGCAGCAGGAAGTCGTCGAACTCGGCGTCGTGCGGCCGGTCGTCCAGACCGAGGTCGTGGTCGAGCCGGGCGGCCTGGATCAGGGTCCAGATCTGCGCCCGGATCGCCGGCAGCTTCGCCGGGTCCAGGGCGGCGATGTTCGCGTGTTCGTCGAGCAGCTGCTCCAACCGGGCGATGTCGCCGTAGCTCTCCGCCCGGGCCATCGGCGGCACCAGATGGTCGATCAGGGTGGCGTGCGCCCGTCGTTTGGCCTGGGTGCCCTCGCCGGGGTCGTTGACCAGGAACGGGTAGATCAGCGGCAGGTCACCGAGGGCGGCGTCCGGCCCGCAGTCGGCGCTGAGCCCGACCGTCTTGCCCGGCAGCCACTCCAGGTTGCCGTGCTTGCCGACGTGCACCACGGCGTGCGCGCCGAAGCTGTGCTCCAGCCACCGGTAAGCAGCCAGGTAGTGGTGACTCGGCGGCAGGTCCGGGTCGTGATAGATGGCCACCGGGTTGGCTCCGAAGCCGCGTGGCGGCTGCACCAGCAGCACGATGTTGCCAGCGTTCAGTGCCGCGAGCACGATCTCGCCGTCGGGGTCGCGGGAGGTTTCCACGTACAGCTCACCCGGCGGCGGACCCCAGTGCCGTTCGACCTGTTCGCGCAGCTCGGCCGGGAACTTCGCGTACCAGCGGCGGTAGTCGCGGGCCGGAATCCGCACCGGGTTGCCGGCCAGCTGCTCCTCGGTCAGCCAGTCCGGGTCCTGCCCGCCGGCGGCGATCAGCGCGTGCATCAGCGCGTCGCCGTCGCCGTCGGCTAGGCCGGGGACCGCGTCGGGGCCGTCGGGCGGCCCGACGTCGTAGCCAGCGTCGCGCAGCGTCCGCAGCAGCGCCAGGACACTCGCCGGGGTGTCCAGCCCGACCGCGTTGCCGATTCGGGCGTGCTTCGTCGGGTACGCCGACAGCAGCACCGCGATCCGTTTGTCGGCCGGAGCGACGCGCCGCAGCATGGCGTGGCGGACCGCGATCCCGGCGACCCGGGCGGCCCGCTCGGGGTCGGCCACGTACACCGACAGGCCGTCGGCGTCGATCTCCTTGAACGAGAACGGCACGGTGATCAGCCGGCCGTCGAACTCCGGGATGGCAACCTGGGTCGCTGCGTCCAAAGGGGATAGTCCGTCGTCGGTGGCCGCCCAGGTCTGCCGGGAGCTGGTCAGGCAGAGTCCCTGCAGGATCGGCACGTCCAGCTCGGCGAGAGCCCCGACGTCCCAGGCGTCGTCGTCGCCTCCGGCGCCGACGGTCGCCGGTCGGGTCCCGCCGGCGGCCAGCACGGTCACCACCAGGGCATCGGCCTGACCCAGGGTGGCCAGCAGCTGCGGGTCGGCCGAGCGCAGCGACGAGCAGTAGACCGGCAGCGCCCGACCGCCGGCGGCGTCGACCGCGTCGCACAGCGCGTGCACGAAGCCGGTGTTGCCGGCCAGGTGGTGGGCCCGGTAGTAGAGCACCGCCACGGTCGGCCGGCCCGGTCCGGCCGGCGTCGCCGCGCGCTCCAGCACACCCCACTCCGGTGCCGGCCGCGGCGCGGCGAAACCGTGCCCGGTGAGCAGCACCGTGTCGGACAGGAAGCGGTGCAGTTCGGCGAGGTTCGGTGGGCCGCCGTGGGCCAGGTAGGCGTGCGCCTCGGCGGCCACCCCGGCGGGTACGGTGGACAGCTCCATCAGGGCGGCGTCCGGGGCCTGCTCGCCGCTGAGCACCACCACCGGACGGGGTCCGGCCAGCAGCGCGTCCAGCCCGTCCGGCCAGGCCCGGCGGCCGCCGAGTAGCCGGACCACCACGAGGTCGACGCCGGCCAGCAGCGGCGGAAGGTCGTCGACCGACAGTCGGGCCGGGTTTGCCAGGCGCCAGTCGGCACCGCTGGCCCGTCCACTCAGCAGATCAGTATCTGAAGTGGACAAAAGTAGCATCATCGGACGCCCGGTCCTCCCTCGGGGTCCGCGCCCCGGGTCGTCGGTCGCGGCGACCGGAGTCTCCTGGCTCCCGGATCAACGCTCGCCCCGGCCTTCCGGCCCGTGAGGGACCGTGGCCGTCGGTGGGGTCTGCTCCCCGGTGACAGTGGCGGGACCGCACCGGATTCACACCGGACTTCCTCCGCTTGTCGCCGCGTCTGGCTACGAACACTTTCACGACCGGCGGACGTTTCGTCAAGGTGTGATGTATTCGCCGTGCGGCGGCCGCCGTCCGGGGACGACCCGTAGTATCCGCCGGGTGCCCGCCTTGCCATCGCCGCCCGCCCGGGGCGCACCCGATGCCTGCCCCGGCGCCCTGCAACTGCACCCGGCAGCCGACGGCCTGCTGGCCCGGATCCGCTGCCCCGGAGGGCTGCTCACCGCCGTCCAGTTGCGGCTGCTGGCCGCCGTCGCCCGTGACCACGGTGATGGACATCTCGAACTGACCAGCCGGGCGAACGTCCAGGTGCGCGCGGTCGCGGCCGCCGCCACCGGACCGCTCGCCGCCCGGCTGCGTGCGGCCGGGCTGCTGCCGTCGACCGCGCACGAACGGGTCCGCAATATCCTCGGCTCCGCCCTCGCCGACATCGACACCCCGGCGGCCTGGGACGTCGGGGCGCAGGTCCGCGCCCTCGATACGGCGATCTGCGCGGAGCCGGACCTGGCCCGGCTCTCCGGGCGGTTCCTCTTCGCTATCGACGACGGCCGAGGCGACACCGTAGCGGCCCGAGCCGACGTCGGTCTGCTGCCCGGCCCGGACGACGAGGTGACCGTGCTGCTCGCCGGTGGCGACCACGGGCTGCGGGCCCGGCCCGCCGACGCGGTACGGGTCGCGGTCGCCGCCGCCCGTGCCTTCCTCGACGATCCGGACGCAGCGGCGGGCAGCGCGTGGCGCCTCGATGACCTGACTCCGGCAGCGCTGGACCGAGTCGTGATCCGGGCCGGCACCGCACCCGGGGTACGGCGTACCGCGCGGCGGTGGCAACCACTGACGCCGGCCGGCGGTCCCGTTGCGCCGGTCGGGGTGCGACACCGTCCCGACGGCGACTTCGCTCTCGTCGTGGCGGTCCCGTTGGGACGCTTGACAGTCGACCAGGTCGACCTGCTCACGGCCGCCTCGCCGCAGTTGAGGATCACGCCGTGGCGGGGGGTGGTACTGCCCCGGGTCACTGACCCCGCCGGTTGGGCGGACCGGCTCGCCCGCGCCGGGCTGGTCACCGACCCCGACTCGCCGTGGCTCGGAGTGACCGCCTGCGCCGGGCTGCCGGGCTGTGCCCGGTCCCGGGCCGACGTGCGCGCCGACGCGACAGCGACGCACACCGGGCGGCTGCCAGCACCGGGGCGCCGTCACCGCCTGCCGGTGCACTGGATCGGCTGTGAGCGTGGCTGCGGCAGTCCGACCGGGCCGATGGTCCGGGTGACCGCCACCGGTGACGGGTACCGGATCGACGCCCCCGACCGGACCAGCATCCGCCTCCCGCCCGGGGCTGCCCTTGGCGCAGCCGTCCAGATCGCACGTGAGGAGCCATGATGGACCATGTCCGCGACGCGGCAGAGATCTACCGGCAGTCGTTCGCCACCATCCGCGCCGAGGCCGACCTGAGCCGACTCACCGGCGAGCAGGCCCGGGTCGCGGTGCGGATGATTCACTCCTGCGGGATGGTCGACCTGGTTGACGACCTGGTCTTCTCGCCGCAGGTAGTGGCTGCCGCCCAGGGCGCGTTGCGGGCCGGCGCGCCGATCCTCTGCGACGCCACCATGGTCGCCGCCGGCATCACCCGGCGCCGGCTGCCGGCCGACAACCCGGTGCTGTGCGCCCTGTCCGACCCCCGGGTGCCCGAGCTGGCCGACCGGCTGGGCACCACTCGCAGCGCAGCGGCCGTCGAGCTGTGGGTCGACCGCCTTGACGGCGCGGTGGTCGCCGTCGGCAACGCACCGACCGCGCTGTTCCGGCTGTTGGAGCTGGTCGACGCCGGTGCCGGCCGGCCGTCGGCGGTGCTCGGCGTACCGGTCGGATTCATCGGCGCCGCCGAGTCCAAGCAGGCCTTGATCGACCATGGTGGACTGGAACACCTGGTGGTCCGGGGACGACGCGGTGGCAGCGCGATGGCCGCCGCCGCACTGAACGCGATCGCCAACGACGACGAGGGACAGGTGGGGCGTTGAACGCGCGTCGCGGCGGACCGGGTCAGCTCTACGGCGTCGGGCTCGGCCCGGGTGACCCGGAACTGGTTACCGTGAAGGCTGCCCGGCTGATTGCTGCGGCCGACGTGGTCGTGCACCATAGTGCCCGGCACGGTCGCAGCGTAGCCCGGTCCATCGCCGAGCCGTACCTGCGCGCGGGACAGATCGAGGAGGCGTTGGTCTACCCGGTGACCACCGAGCGCAGCACCCACCCCGGCGGCTACCGGGCGGCGATGGACGAGTTCTACGCCGACTGCGCGCGGCGGCTCGCCGCCCATCTCGACGCCGGTCGGACCGTGGTCGTGCTCGCCGAGGGCGACCCGCTGTTCTACGGCTCCTACATGCACCTGCACAAGCGGCTGGCCGACCGGTACCCGACCGAGGTGGTGCCCGGCGTCACCTCGATGAGCGGTGCCGCCGCCGCACTCGGCCGGCCGTTGGTCGAGGCCGACGAGGTGCTCACCGTCCTGCCCGGCACCCTGTCCGGGGCGGAACTGACTAGACGGCTGGCCGAGACCGACGCCGCCGCTGTGCTCAAGCTGGGCCGGACCTTCCCGGCGGTACGCGACGCGCTGACCGCCGCCGGCCGGCTCGACGACGCGTGGTACGTCGAACGGGTCAGCACCGGGGGGGAACGCGTCGAGCCGCTGGCCGACGTCGACCCGGCGACGGTGCCGTACTTCTCTCTGGCGTTGCTGGCCAGCCGTCGCGGTGGCACCGTCGCGGCGAGCGCCGCCGACACCGCCCGGTCCGGCCGGGGAGAGGTGGTGGTGGTCGGCCTCGGACCGGCCGGTCGGGACTGGATCACCCCACAGGCCCAGACCGCTCTCGCGGCCGCCGACGACCTGGTCGGGTACGGACCGTACCTGGACCGGGTGCCGGCCAACCCCCGGCAACGCCGGCACCCGTCGGACAACCAGGTCGAGGCGCAGCGGGCCGCGCACGCGCTTCGGCTGGCGGCCGACGGAGCCCGGGTCGCGGTGGTCTCCTCCGGCGACCCCGGGGTGTTCGCGATGGCCGCCGCGGTGCTGGAGGTCGCCGCCGAGCCCCGCTGGAAGGACGTGCCGGTCCGGGTGCTGCCCGGCGTGACCGCCGCCCAGGCGGTGGCCAGCCGGGTGGGGGCACCGCTCGGGCACGACTACTGCGTGCTGTCGTTGTCGGACCGGCTCAAACCCTGGCCGGTGATCGAGCGGAGGCTGCTCGCCGCCGCCCGCGCCGACCTGGTGATCGCGATCTACAACCCCGCGTCGCGCAGCCGAACCTGGCAGCTGGCCCGGGCCCGGGATCTGCTGCTGGAGCACCGGTCGGCGCAGACCCCGGTGGTGGTGGGTCGCGACATCGGTGGCCCCGGCGAACGCGTCGACGTGGTGGCGCTGGCCGATCTGGACCCGGCCACGGTGGACATGCGGACCCTGCTGATCATCGGTTCGTCAGCGACTCAGGTCAACCACAACCGGGACGCGGCGCCGGTGGTCTTCACCCCACGGCACTACCCGGGCTGAGCACCTGCCGCCGTGCTGAGCCTGGCCAGCCAGGTCACGGCGGCGTTGACGTCGCTGACCGTCGGTGCGGGTGGCGCGGCGGCCCGGTCGACCATCAGCACCGGCAGTCCGAGCTCGCGGGCGGCGACGAGCTTGGCGTACGTCTCGTCGCCGCCGCTGTCCTTGGTGACCAGCACGTCGATGGCGTGCGTGCGCATCAGCGTTCGTTCGCCGTCCACGGTGTACGGCCCACGATCGAGCAGCAGTACCCGGTCGGCGGGCAGCGGCGGCTGCGGCGGGTCCACCGTCCGGATCAGGAAGAAGACGCCGCTCAGCGGCGCGAACGCGGCCAGGCTCTGCCGGCCGGTGGTCAGCATCGCCCGGCTACCCAGTGCGGGCAGCGTGGCGGCGGCAGCGGTCAGGTCCGGCACCCGGTGCCAGACGTCGCCCGGCCCGGCCGTCCAGCCCGGCCGGCGCAGCACCAGCAGCGGTGTGCCGGTCCGGGCACAAGCGGTGACCGCCGAGGTGGAGATCCGGTTCGCGAACGGGTGGGTAGCGTCCACCACCGCGCCGATGCGTTCGTCCCGTAGCCAGCGGGCCAGCCCATCCGGTCCACCGAAGCCACCGATACGGGTCTCGCCGTGCGGCAGCCGAGGCCGGGCCACCCGGCCGGCCAGCGAGGTCACCACCCGCGCCGGCGGATCGGTCGACAGCGCGGCGGCGAGCTGACGGGCCTGGGCGGTGCCGCCGAGAATGAGCACCCGGGGTCCGCCGTCCGGGCTGGAGCCGGTGCGGTCACCGGTCATCGCCGGCACCGGTCGGCGCTGTACAGATGGCTGTCGGGGAAACCCGCCGCGCCGAGCACCGCGCCGACGACGATCACTGCGGTACGCCGTACGCCGGCGGTGTGCACCTGGCCGGCGATGTCAGCCAGCGTGCCCCGCAGCGCCACCTCGTCGGGCCGGCTGGCCCGCGCCACCACCGCCACCGGACAGTCCGCGCCGTAGTGCGGCAGCAGGTCGGCCACCACCTCGTCGATGCGCTGAACGGCCAGGTGCAGCACCAGGGTGGCCCGGCTGGCGCCGAGGGTGGCCAGGTCCTCGCCGGGCGGCATGGCGGTGGAGCTGGCGGACACCCGGGTCAGGATCACCGTCTGGCCGACCTCCGGTACGGTCAGTTCCCGGCCGAGCGCGGCGGCGGCCGCGGCGAAGGCGGGCACGCCGGGCACGATCTGGTACGGCACCCCGGCGGCGTCCAACCGACGGATCTGTTCGGCGACGGCGCTGAACAGCGAGGGGTCGCCGGAGTGCAGCCGGGCGACGTCGAGCCCGGCGGCGTGCGCGGCCAGCATCTCGGCGACGATCTCGTCCAGGGTCAGCCGGGCGGTGTCGACCAGCCGGGCCCCGGGTGGGCAGTGGGCGAGCAGCTCGGTCGGGACCAGACTGCCGGCGTACAGGCAGACCGGGCTGGTCGCGACGACCTCGCGGCCCCGGACGGTGATCAGGTCGGCGGCACCGGGGCCGGCGCCGACGAATCGTACGGTCACTGGCGTTCCACCGCCCACTGGGTCACCGGCATCATCGGTCGCCACCCGGTGAACCCACCGACCGGGGCGGCCCGGTTGACGGCGATCCGGGTCAGGTCGCCGCCGATGCGGGAGTGCCAACCGGCGAGCAGCGCCTCGGATTCGACGGTCACCGCGTTGACCACCAGGCGGCCGCCGGGCCGCAGTGCCGACCAGGCGGCGTCCAGCAGCCCGGTGGTGGTGACCCCGCCGCCGACGAAGACCGCGTCCGGAGGGTCGAGACCGACCAGTGCCTGCGGGGCGGCCGCGGCGACCACCGTGATACCCGGTACGCCGAGTGTCGCCGCGTTCGCCGCGATCCGCTCAGCCCGCCGTGGGTCGTGCTCCACGGCGACGGCCCGGCACTGCGGATGGACACGGGACCACTCGATGGCGATGCTGCCCGATCCGGCCCCGATGTCCCAGAGCAGCTGCCCGGGCAGAGGACCCAGCCGGGCCAGCGTGACCGCCCGAATTTCCCGTTTGGTCAGCTGGCCGTCGTGCTGGTAGACGTCGTCGGGCAGCCCTGGCACCCGGGGCAGCGGCGGGGTGCCCGGCTCGGCCCGGCAGTCCACCGCGACGACGTTGAGCGGGTCGACATCGAAGCCGCCCCAGTCCTGGGCGGTGGCCGTCCGCAGCTGTTCCCGGGCGCCGCCGAGTTGTTCCAGTACGGTCAGCGGGCTGGGTCCGTAGCCCCGGGCACTGAGCAGGCCGGCCACCTCACCCGGGGTGGCCGTGCCGGCGCTGAGTACCAGCAGCCGACTCCCGGGGCGGATCAGGGGGTGCAGCAGCTGTACCGGGCGGCCGACGGCGCTGACCACGTCGACCTCCTCGACCGGCCAGCCGAGCCGGGCGCAGGCCAACGAGACCACCGACGGGTGGGGCACCGCCCGTACCCGGTCGGGGCCGAGTAGCCGGACCAGGGTGCCGCCGATGCCGTAGTGCATCGGGTCGCCACTGGCCAGCACCGCGAGGTGCTGCCCGCGGTGCTCGTCGAGCAGCCGGGGCAGGTGGGCGAGCAACGGGGTGGGCCAGGTGCCGGTGGCCGCCGGCCGTTCGGGCGGTGGGATCAGCTCGATCTGCCGGCGGCTGCCCAGCAGCGCGGTCGCCGCGCGCAGCGCGGACCGGGCGGCGCCGGACAACCCGTCCCATCCGTCGGCGCCGATACCGACGACGGTGACCACAGCCGGTCCGGATCTGGGGGGCATCGTCCGACGGTATCGGTTCGCCGCGTTGCTCGACATGGCCACCCCGTCGGTGGTGATCCGTGTGACGTCGCCCGGATCAGACGTTGCCGAGCCGGCGGGTGACCGTGATGACCAGCACCACCCGGTCCGGGTTGGGGCGTGGTACCCGGTACCGCAGGGCGTAGCGCTGTTCCGCGTCACGGACCGTCGGCGGATCGTCGTGGAGCCGGGCCAGGCCTTCCAGCGTCGACCATCGCTTGCCGTCGACCTGGCAGACGGCCACCCGAGCCCCGGTCACGCCGGCGGCCCGCACGTGTGCGGCCTTGCGGGACCGGGCGGAGGTGATCACCCGGGCGACGCCGCTGTCCGGGTCGAAGGTCACTCCGACCGGAACCACATGCGGGCTTGCGTCCGGGCGCAGCGTGGTCAGCGTGCACAGGTGCCGTTCGCGCCAGAAGTCGCGCAGCGCGTCGCTGATCTCCGGCCCGGCAGCAGATGTCGTCACCCGTCGTATTCTGGCACCGTGGACGCCTGGCGGCGGTCCCGACGCGCCCGCGCCGGTGCTGGCAGGTCCGGTGTCGGTGCGGTTGGTGCCGGATCGGCTGCACTGAGTCGCGACTCAGCAACGGGGTGCCGTACCGACCGACGAGCCAAGCAATTGCTAGTCCGCTACAGCGCGTCCAGTAATCCTTTTCGCAGGGTGCGCGAGTAGTGTGTGTGGGCGGGGCGGCGCGCCTTAACGTCGGTCTCCCGCAAGAGTCGGCTGCGTCGCCCCACCTTCGAAACCGGCCGTCGGTGACGGACCCGGTGGTCCGCCCCGGTCGCGGTCCGGTCGCCTCGGGGTCCATTGACCCGGTCCGTTGCCCCGGCGCCCGTCGATCGGATGCTCTGTCGACCGGGGTTGAACCGTCCCCGTCGGACCGCCGTATGCATGGTCGAGACAGCGGCGGAAACCGTCGACGCCTCACCGAACATCCTCCGACAGTGTCTGGCGGCCTCGCGCTCGGGGCGCCGCCGGACACGGGCCGCACGGCCCACCGGGACGCCGTCGATCGAGCGGCGCGGCTACCGGCAACTGTCCCCAGAAGGGTTGGGTTGTCAGTCCCATGTACTCGCGTTCTCCCCGGCGGAGGGTCGACCACCCGGTCGGTCCCTCGCCGTTAAACTCCCGGCGGTGGAAGGTGGCCGGCACGGTCGGCCTGGCGGCTGTGATCATGGGGGCCGGCATCGGTCTCGCGGCGGCCGACACCTCTGTCGCAGACGATGTGGGAGTGATCGTCTGTCCCAGCGTGGTGGACCGGTTGCCGGCGGTGCCGGCGGCGGCGCGGGCCGAGGTGGACCGGGATCTGCGGGCGTTGGAGACGCAGCTTGCGCAGGCCAACGCGCGGTTGGTGAGCAGCCAGGGTCAGGGTGGTCGGAACTTCGTGGACAACGCGATTCTTGGTCCGTTGGCGAGCAAACGGACGGCGGCGATCGAGCGGATCGCGATCTCGATCGGTCGGCAGGGGGATCGTCCGGCTGGCCTCGAGCAGCTCGCCACCTGCGAACTGCGGGAGGACTGACCCCGGCCGACACAAGACAGGTTCCCGCCGCTCACCCGGGAACCAGCCCCTCCGGCGCCGCCCTCCTCGCGGTTGCCGGAGGGGCATCTTAATTTCGGCTTAGAATCTGCTGTGACCGCGCGATGACTTTGTGTGGCTTCGGGTGCGTTCTTGCACGTGGATTGAGTGGTAGGTAGTGGGATGATTCCGGCAGACCAGTGACCTGACAATCAAATCCCGGCGCCGTTCATCCGTCGACGCCCCAACTACGTAGATGCAGAGGGACGGCACCGGAGCGGGCGAAACGACCGGGAAGCGGTACGGTTTCTCCGGCGCCAAGCCAAGGGCAGGGCACTCGCGGGTGGACCGGGCGGATGAGTCCGGCCGGTGCGGGTGTGCGGATGGCACCGAGTGGAGATCGAGGAGCAGATGGCGCGGACGAACCAGAACCAGCGACCCGCCGGGCCCAGGACCGAACTCTCTGGCGGCCGACAGCCGTCCCGACTTTCGGTCCTGATTCTCTCGGCGTCGGTGCTGGCGGCCTTCTGGGCACTGGCGATGCTCACGTCGCCAGGCCGGGTCGCGTACGTCTACGCGTTCTTCTTTCTGGATTTCTTCGGTGGCGTCTTCGCCCTGGTGGCGCTCAGCATCACGGTGATGGTCGGGCTGCTGGCGACCGACCGGATCGTGCTGTTGCCCCGGCACCGGGTGCTTCTGCAGTCGGCGCACCGCACCACCGGGATCATGGCGATCACCTTCCTGGTGCTGCACGTCATCACGCAGATCACCACGGGTGCGGTCTCTGCCGTCGGGGCGTTCATCCCGTTCCTGGGCGGCGGTCAGGCGATCTATGTGGGCATTGGCACCCTCGCGGCGTACCTCATGTTCGCCATCATGTGGACCGGCCTGGCGCGGGCCCGGTGGGTCGGTGTGGGCCCGCCGTGGCTGTGGCGGGCGCTGCACAGCGGCGCCTATGTCGCCTGGCCGATCGGGATCACGCACGGACTCGGCACCGGCCGACCCCCGGCGACCTGGGTGACGCTCAGCTACGTGATCTGCCTGGTGCTGGTGGTCATCGCCCTGCTGGTCCGGTTCGCCACCGGCGTGGGCAAGAAGAAGCCGTTCGTGTCGCAGGCCACCGGCACCTCGATGAAGCCGGTCGGCAAGATGGCCGACGATTCTCGCTCCGGGTCCGGATCGTCACGCCGTCGGGGCGGCCGGGACGACGGAATCAGCTCGGAACCGGCGACCGCCCGCTTCGCGTCGTTCGGTGACCGTGGCGCGGACATGATCGATTCGTGGGCGCCGGCCGGTGCCGGGCGCGGCGCCTCCCCCCGGTCCGCCGACCGGTACCGGGTACCCGAGGTGGGACGACCCGCACCGCGGTCGCGCTCGGCCGCGGCCGAGGACTCCCGGGAGTACCGCCGGTCCGACCCCGACCCCGGCCGGGGCCGCTACGCCGAGGAGGAGACCGGCCGGGGCCGCTACGCCGAGGAGGAGACCGGCCGGGGCCGCTACGCTGAGGACAACGCCGGCACCCGCCGGCGCTACGCGGAGGAGCCGGACCAGCGGCGCTACGCCGAGCCGGACGGCGGTCGGCGGCGCCAGGCCGCCGACGACGGTGGCTACGAGCCCCGGCGTTCGGTGGCGGAGACCATTGGCTCCCGGGGCCGCTACGCCGACGACCGGCCGGTTTCCGGAGCCGGTGCCCGCAGCCGGTTCGCCGACGACCGGCCGGTTTCCGGAGCCGGTCCACGTGGCCGGTTCGACGACCGCCCAGTCTCCGCCGAGCCGACCCGCGGTCGGGCGGCGCGCTACCGGGCCGAGCCCGATCCGGCTCCGGTGGACCGGGAAATGGATGACTACCTGCCGGCCGACGACACCCCGACGCTGGTCGATCTGGCCTCCCGGCGGGCCCAACGGGCGGCTGCGGCAGAGTCCGCGGGCAGCCGGCGGTCCCGGCGACGTCGGGACGCGGAGGACTCCGACGACGAGTACTGGACGCAGCTTCGAGGAGAGGCGAATTGAGCACGGCATCGGTCCCGCCGGTCGCCACCGTCGGCCCGCCCCGGTTGACCGCCGGGTTCGAGGAGTTCGGTCGGCTCGATCTGCGGGCGCACGAACAGGTGCACGGCGGGGTCGGACCACTGTCGGTCGACGACCTGATGCGGCTGGCCGAAGCGATCGACCTGCGGGGACGGGGCGGTGCCGGTTTCCCGTTCCACCGCAAGGTCAAGGCGGTGCTCGAGTCAGCCGACAAGCAGGACAAGCCGGTTGTCGTCGTGGTCAACGCCACCGAGGGGGAGCCGGCGAGCTGGAAGGACAAGGTGCTGCTCACCCGGGCCCCGCATCTGATCCTGGACGGTGCTGCGCTGGCCGCGTACGCGCTGGAGGCCGACGAGATCGTCATCGGTGTCGCGGACGACGGCGTCGGCGGCGCGTCGCTGTCGGCGGCGCTGGCCGAACGCCGAATGCCGGCGCCGGCCAGCATCGTCACCGTCCCGCACCGATTCATCTCCGGCGAGGGCGGGGCGCTGGTCCGGGGCATCAACGGTTTGCCGCACATCCCGCCCGGCGTCAAGGTCCGGGCCAGCGACTCCGGGGTGTCCGGTCTGCCGACGCTGCTGTCCAACGCGGAGACGTACTCCCAGATCGCCATCGCCGCCCGGCTCGGCCCCTACGAGTACGGCGCGGTCGGTCTGGCCGACGAACCGGGGACGGTGCTGCTGACCATCGGGGGGTCCGCCGCCCGTCCGGCCGTGGTGGAGTGCCCCACCGGGACCCCGCTGCGGGACATCCTGGAACTGTGCGAGGCACCGGTCGGCCCGGGGCTGCTGATCGGTGGGTTCCACGGCAAGTGGATCACCCCCGAGGCGGTGTCCGTGGTCGACGTGTCCCGGCAAGGTTTCACCAAGGTCGGTGGCACGATCGGCGCCGGCATCACCATCCCGCTCGGCGACAGCACCTGTCCGATGGGCGAGGTCGCCCGGGTGGTGCACTATCTCGCCGGTGAGTCGGCCGGGCAGTGCGGGCCCTGCCGGCTCGGCCTGCCGGACCTGGCCCGCACCGTCGATTCCCTGGTCATCGGCAGCGCGGCGGTCGACATGGTCCGGGCGGCGGCGAGTGTGGTGAAGGGCCGAGGCGCCTGCAGCCATCCGGACGGCACGTCCCGGTTCGCCATCTCGGCCCTGGAGGTGTTCACCGAGGATCTGGCCGCGCATGCCCAGGGCGACGGCTGCGGCAAGCCGGTCAAGGGTGTACTCCCGCTGCCGGCTGACGCGCCGTCCGGCGGCACCAAGCGGCTGAGTGTGGACTGGACCCGGTGCGACGGGCACGGCCTGTGCGCACACGTGGTTCCGGAGTTCATCCGGCTCGACGCGAACGGCTATCCGGCCTTCCCACCGTCCCCGGTGCCGGTGTGGTTGGAACCGGGTGCCCGCAAGGCGGTCAACATGTGTCCGGCGCTGGCGTTGCGGCTCGGCGAGGGCAAGGGCGGCCACTGACCGCAGCCACCGGCAGCGCCGCGCCGCCACCGGCGCAGCCGGTGGCTTCCCTTCCCGGCCGGCTGCTGAGACACTGCTGTGGTGTTGAAAGATGTCGATTCGCCTCGGGTGTCGCGGCGACGCGTCGCGGCGTGGTCGCTGGTGCCGGAACTGCTGGTGCTGATGCTGCTCGCGGGAGGCTTCCACTACTCGACCGCGGCGGCGGCGCCGGTGTTGACCGAGGCACAACTGCGCGACGACGCCGCGCTACGGATCGCGACCACCATCGAGCAGTCCACTGCGGACGAACATGCCGCGCACGGTCACGAGGTCAACCCGGACGAACGGATGCTGTGCACCGCAGAGGTCTGGCGGCTGGACCCGGCTACCGCCCGATCCGACGAGGTGGGCACGGCCTACGGCTACTACCTGTGCGCGACAGGTACGCCGGGCACGCCGTATCTGCTGTCCCGGATGAACGCCGGGCCGATCGTGGCCCGGCTCACCGATCCGCCTGAGCTGACCGTCACCCAGCTCGACCAGGACTTTCGGACCCAGGTCGAGGCGATGATCCCGGCGGAGTTCGTCGACCAGGCGTTCAAGGGTTTCGCCGACCCGCAACGGGCGGACGGGCTGCGGCAGCGCTTCGAACGCCAGATCAGCGCGGCGGCGTAGGTCGACGAATCCGGGTGTCAGACCGGGCCGGTGCGTCGGTTCCGGTCGGCCGCAACCGGCGCACCGGGCGGACGGCCCGGCGTACCCGGTGGCCGGCCCCCCGGTGGGCGACATCCGTTGTCAACCGGCCCATTCGGGTCCGGCGGAGCCGTTCGATCCGTTCCAGCGGCAGCAGCCCGAGCCCGGCCGCGGCGACCGCCGAACCGCCGACGATCGACCAGCCGACCGGTCCCAGCGGACGGCAGCCGAAGAACTGACTGACCACCGGCGTCTGCACCACCCCGAACAGTGCCCCGAGCGACACCCCGGCCGCCGCCAGCACGGTCGGATCACCCTTCGCGGCCACCGCGGTCTGCGCCAACTGGGCGGCCACCAACGCGGCGAGCGCCACGCTGCCGGCGCGGGCGGGGGTGCCGGTGTACCGGGCGGTCAGCCAACCTCCGGTGGTGGCCAGCGCGGTCGCCGCCGCTCGCCGGGCGACCTGTCGGTTGAGGCTGGCGCCGAGCGACGATTCCGGTCCCTCGCGGGCGAGTTCGTCGGCGCTGATCCTCCGTGGTGGGCGCGACGCCACGGCGATCGCCGGCAGCAGGTCGGTCATCAGATTGACGAACAGGATCTGCCGGGGGTTGAGTGCCTGCCGGCCGGAGATGAGCGAGCTGCCGACCGAGAAAAGGATCTCCCCGAGGTTGCCGCCGAGCAGCAGGGCGAGGGCCTCGCGCACCGACACCCACATCGCCCGCCCCTCGGCCACGCCCTCGGCGATGCTCTCGATCCGGCCGTCGACCACGATCATGTCCGCCGCCTGGCGGGCGGCGCTGGTGCCGTGATCGCCGAGGGCGATTCCGACGTCGGCGAGTTGGATCGCCGGTGCGTCGTTGGCACCGTCGCCGGTCACCGCGACGACCCGGCCGGCCTGGCGCAGCGCCCGGACCACGGCGACCTTGTGGGCCGGACTGACCCGGGCGAAGACCGCTGTCCGGGACACCAGCCCGGGCAACTGGTCCAGTCCGGCGGCGTCGAGGTCCGCCCCGGTGACCACCGCGCTGCCGTCGAGCAGGCCGAGTTGCGAGCCGATCGACTCGGCGGTGCTCGGGTGGTCACCGGTCAGCATCACCACGGTGATCCCGGCACGGCGCAACCGCCGGATGGCGTCGGCGGCGGTGTCGCGTGGCGGGTCGGCCAGGCCGAGCAACCCGTGCAGCTCCAACCGGTCGATCCGGTCGTCGTCGAGGTCCCGGCGACCGGACGCGACCCGACCGGCGACGGCGAGTACCCGCAAACCGCCGCGGGCCAGCCCGTCAATGGCCAGGTCGATCTCGCGGCGGCCGGCGTCGTCCAGCGGCACCACTCCGTCGGCGCGGCGCCAGGTCGCGCACCGCGGCAGCACCGTCTCCGGGGCGCCCTTGACGCTGATGACGGCACCACCCGGGCAGGTGCCGAGCACCGCGTGGAAGCCCCGGCCCGGCTCGAACGGCAGCTCTGCGAGGGGTTCCCAGCCTTCGGCGCCTTCCCGGATGCCCACCCCGGCCGAGTGGGCACCGTCGACCACAGCTCGGTCGGTCGGGTGGGGCAGTTTCTGACCGCCATCCGGGACCGGGGTGGCCCGCAGCGCCGCGGCCAGAATCCGGCGCAGGTCGGAGCCCAGCGCGTCGCCCGGCTCGGTCCGGCGGCCGTCGCAGACACTCTGCAGCCGGATCGATCCCTGAGTGAGGGTGCCGGTCTTGTCGAAGCAGATCACGTCGACCCGGCCGAGCGCCTCCATCGCCCGGGGATCCCGGATCAGCACGTTGTGCCGGGACAACCGCCGGCTCGCACTGAGCTGGGCGGCGGTGGCGACGAACGGCAGTCCTTCGGGGATGGCGGCGACGGCGAGGGCCACCGAGGACCCGACCGATTCGGCCAGCCGGCCCCGCAGCAGCCCGCTGCCGAGGGTCGCCGCAGCGGCGGCGAGCGCGGTCGGTACCGACGCCGAGGTGATCTGCCGCAGCCGGGCCTGCACCCCGCCGCGTGGAGACTCGCCCTGCACCTGGTCGATGGAGCTGCCCGCCTCGGTCGACCGGCCGGTCGCCACCACGACGGCGGTTGCCGTGCCGGCGGCCACGGTGCTGCCCGCGTATACCATGCTGGTCCGGTCGGCGACCACGTCGGCTCCGGTGCCGTCGACGGTCTTCGCCACGGGGACCGATTCACCGGTGAGGCTCGACTCGTCCATCTCCAGACCGTTGGCGGTGACCAGTCGGCAGTCGGCGGGCACCGAGTCGCCCGCTTCCAGACAGATGAGGTCACCGGCTACCAGGTCCTCCGCCGGGCGGACATGCTGTTCGCCGTCGCGCTGCAACCGCACCCGCAGGGCCCCGGCGCTGAGCAGCCGGCGCAGCGCCCGCCCGGCCGCCATCTCCTGGGCCCCGGCGAGCAGCGCGTTGGCCATGATCACCGAGAGGACCATGACGGCGTCCACGGTCGATCCGGTCATCGCCGACACCCCGGCGCCGGCGGCCAACGGACCGGTCAGTGGCGTGTCCAGCTCGGCTGCGGTGGCCCGCCACAGGCCTCGTCCTGGCCCGTCGTCGGGTTGGCCACCTGACTGTTCGGCCTGCCGCTGCCGGGCCTGCACGCCGCTGAGACCTTCGGTCGAGGAGCCGAGCCGGGTGAGCACCTCATCGACCGGCATGGCGTGCCAGGGTGCCCGGCTGCGCGGCGCGGGTGCCGCCCGCCCGCGCAGCCCGCGGGCCGCCCGGTGCCCGATCGCCAGGTTGACCAGCCCAGCCACGTTGTCGATCAGTAGCGACCGCGAGCCGCCACGGGGGCTACCGTCGAGCACGCCGAGCGCGGCGGCGGCGACGGAGCCGAGCATGGCCCGCCGGGCGCTGTCGGCGCTCACCGAACGGGCCAGCGCTGTCGCCTCCAGCACCAGCCAGGCGGTCTCCAACCCGGGCGCGCAGATCAGGTGGGCGCCCCACGGCGGGCGGCGGGCGGCGGCCTGGACCACCCCGATTCCGCAGTCTGCGGCGGCCAGGGCGACGTCGTTGCGGGCGGCGATCAGGGCGACGCCGTGGCCGGCCTGCTGCAACGTCCTTACCGAGGCGGCCAGTTTCGATCCCCCGGCCACCGTCCCCGCCGCCTGGCAGCGGCTGGCGAGCAGGCTGCCGGTCGGGCCGGTCGCCGGACTGCGGCCGGCCCGGCTGCGGCCCGCGATGAGCAACTGGCCGACCTGGCGGGCTGCCGTGGTGAGCGCCTCCGCCAGCGGATCCAGCTCGGCCTCGGCGCGTACCAGGGCCCTCGGCTCCCCGTGCCGCGTCAGCACCAGCAGGTTGCCGCCGGGAGTCCCGGCCCGGTCGCCGTCCGGCGGGTCGCTGCTGCCGAGCCGGTCCAGCAGGTCGGCTGGCAACACATGGGTGAGCCGGTGCGCGGCGGTCAACGCCCAGCCGTCGGTGGCCTCGCCGCCGCCCGCTCCGCCGGTGGTCGGTCGGGGCTGGTCACAGCCGTCCCCCGGGTCGGTGACGGGATCGAGCAGCCGGGCAGCGATCCGGCGGGCCTGCTCCTCGTTACCTCTGATCGGAACCACCGCGGTGACCAGGGTGCGGCCGGTGAGCAGCATCGAGGCATCGACGATCACGGTGTCGACCCGGTCCAGCCGGCGCAGCGCGGCGGCTTCCCGCACCACCACACCCCGCCGGGCGAGGATCCGGCCGAGCTCACCGCAGTAGGCGTCGCGGCCGGTCCGGGCGCTGCGCGGGGACGCGACGGCGGTGACCCGGGCGGCACGCTGCCGGCCGCCCGGCAGCATGGTGAGCATTCCGGCGGTGACCAGGGTCAGCGTGCTCATCCGTTGGGCGTACCGCTCGATCGGGCCGTCCGGCAGCGGTCGAGGGCGGGCCGGCGCCGGCAGCGCCGGTGCGCGACTGCTGTCCGGGTCGGGATGCAGTTCGTGGGCCCGGGCGGCCCAGACCTTGTGGTAGGCGGAATCCTCGGCGATCAGCGCGACCCGCAGTACGGCATCGGTGAGGCTGGTCAGCGGGCGTTGCGAGGCCGCTGCCACGGCGGTGCTGAACAGCGCCTGGCCCAGGTCGGCGCCGACCGGGCCGAGGGTACGGCGCAACCAGGCACGCAGCTGCGGCACGTGCTCGAAGGCGGCGGGCAGCGCGGCGAGTTCGTTGGGTAGTGCGGGCAGCCGGAGTACCTTGCCGACGGTTCCGACGCCGGCGCCGATCAGATCACCGGCCAGTGACACGGCGTTGCCGAGGCCGGCATCAACATGCGTGGTGCCGGTCACTTGCGGGGCGACGCACCGCTCCGCGTCGGCCAGCGCGGCGACGAGCCGGGAGTTGCCGATCACCTCGGGGTCGAACCGGACCACCATCCGGCCCAGCGCGCCGTTCCAGGCCGCCCAGTGCACTCCGTCGACCTCGTGCAGGGCCTGTTCCAGCCGCTGCACGTCGGCGATCACCCGACCATGGTCGTCCGTGCTGACCTCGAGATGGGCGTGGCCGTCGTAGGCCCAGGCATGCCGGGCGTGGGCCATCCGGCGGTGCCGTACCGAGCTGATGGTGGCTGCCGGACGCTCCAGCACGGGCGTCACCTCCCTGGCGTCGGTCCGCCCCGGGGGGATGACGGTCAGCGCTGGCTCTCGTCTTCTCACCGTAGGGCCGGGCGATGCGTAGCTGAGTGGGTTTCCTGTTTTCGGGGCTGGTGGCCGGTCCGGAAGGGGGCCGATCTGTCACTTTGAGTAGCTATGCCGTCGCTCTATGCTTGAGGTGCTGCTGTGGTCGTCGATCGGCCGTCAGCGGTGCTGGTGGGAGGGGACCGCCGTGACGCAGCCGGATGACTGGGACAGCCGTACGCTGATCGCGCTCGCCGGCCGCCCCCGGGCCGCCCCCGGTCTCGTCACGGTGCTGCGCGAGGTGGCCTTCCGGTACGGTGACCGGCTCGGCGACGCCGAGCGTGCCGACCACGACGGCGAACCGCAGTGGCACCGCCGGGTCCGGCAGGCGTTGGACCGGCTGCGCGTCGCCAATCTGGTCACCGGTGGCCGGACCTGGTCGTTGACCGACGCCGGTCGGGCACGGGCTACGCTGCTGGCCGGCCACGGGCCGTCGTCCGGGCCGTCGTCCGTGCCGGCCTCCGACGGGTCGGCCGCCACCGGCGGCAACGACACCAACGGTGCGCCCGGTCCGGACCGTCCAGCGCCGCTCGCCGCGCCCGGGGTGATCACCGATCCGTTGCGGGCGGTCACCGGGCGGCAGCGCCTCGGCTTCCCACTCGGTCCGGAC
Source organism: Micromonospora sp. LOL_014 (assembly GCF_048060245.1). NCBI lineage: Bacteria > Bacillati > Actinomycetota > Actinomycetes > Micromonosporales > Micromonosporaceae > Micromonospora > Micromonospora sp. LOL_014. Next base: position 30,066 of record NZ_JBHMIP010000021.1, on the reverse strand, counting down.
GAGCCGGTGCCGGTGCTGGTCGCGGTCAACCTGCACTTCGCCGGTGGGCCGCAGCGCGCCACCGAGCAGTTGGCCGGACTCTGGTTCCGGGTCACCGCGGGTCGGCACCCCCGGCCACTGGCCGGCGAGTACGTCGTCGGGGAACTCAGCGTCAACCAGATGAAGCGGCTGGTAGCGGCGGACACCGTGGTCGGCGATCCGCATCAGCGCAGCGTGCACAGAATCTGGCCGGACTTTCCCGTCCGACCGCAAATCGACGTCTCGGCGGCCACCATCAAGGCGGACGCGGCCCGGCGGACCTTCAACGCCACCGGCGAACGGATCGTCTGGGCGGTCGTTGACTCGGGCATCGACGCCCGGCACCCGCACTTTGCCAGCTACGCGACGCTCAGCGCACCCGAGGTCCGCGACCTGCACCGCAACTTCCCGCCCGGGGCGCGACCCCGGGTGGGCGACGCGCTGACCGACGACAGCGGCCACGGTACCCACGTCGCGGGGATCATCGCCGGCGGCGTGGACGACTGGGTGCGCCGGCATCCGCAGCGCACGGTACGAGTGATCGAGCACCGCTACGACATCGACGATCCGGCCGTTCCGGTCCCGGTGTCCCGTCCGGTGGTCGACCCGGCCTCGATGGTCGGTGTCGCGCCGCTGACCAGGTTGGTCAGCCTGAAGGTGCTGCACGGTGGGGGTGATCTCACCGAACGGGTGTCCCGGGTGATCGCCGCGCTGGCCTACGTACGCGAGGTCAACGCGCGCAGCGACCGGGTGATGCGCATCCACGGGGTCAACCTCAGCGTCGGGTACGAGTTCGATCCGGAGTGGTTCGCATGCGGCCAGTCCCCGCTCTGCCGGGAGGTGGACAAACTGGTTCGGTCCGGGGTGGTCGTGGTGACCGCCGCAGGGAACTCGGGGTACGGCGCGGTGGGCGCGCCGTTCGGCGTACCGTCGCGGTTCGCGCTGGGTGCGACGATCAACGATCCGGGCAACGCCGAACGCGCGATCACGGTCGGGTCGACACACCGCGACATGCCGCACACCTACGGGGTGTCCTACTTCTCCTCGAAGGGGCCGACCGGCGACGGCCGCCGTAAGCCGGACCTGGTCGCTCCCGGCGAACGGATCGTCTCCTGCGCGGCGGGCGCCCGGCTGACCACGACCGAGGACGGCGGCCCGGACCCGCACACGGCGGTCTACCTGGAGGAGTCCGGTACGAGCGTGGCGGCGCCACATGTCTCCGGTGCGGTCGCTGCGTTCCTGTCGGTGCGTCGGGAGTTCATCGGCCAGCCGGAGCGGGTCAAGCAGATCCTGCTCGACACTGCCGTGCCGCTCGGCCGCGACCGGCACTTCCAGGGCCACGGGCTGGTGGACCTGATGCGGGCACTGCAGTCGGTGTGACCACCGGTGGCGGCGGAAAGGGGCCCGATGACGGACCGACGGATCGGCGGTCTCCCGTGGTGGGAGCTGCGCTTCGACGCCGCAGGGGATCCGGACCCGGTGTCGGTGACCGGGCTGCTGTCCGGTGCCCGTGCCCGTGGCGTCACCGATCTGGTGGTGCTCGCGCACGGCTGGAACAACGATCGGGATGTCGCTGACGCGCTTTACGCCGCCTTCTTCAATGTGCTCGCCGGCCAGGTGCGGCGGGCGGGACCATGGGCGGAGAGTATCGGGCTGGTCGGCGTGCACTGGCCGGCACGCCGGTGGCCCGACGAGCCGGCACCGGACTTCGAGCCGGCCGGCGCGGCATCGCCCGGTCCCGGTCCGGCCGGGCTCGGCGGCGCAGCTGCCGGGGCAGGTCCGGTCGGCCGGCGTCGCGGCACGGGCCGTCCCCGATTGGCGGGTCTGGACGACGAGACGCTGAACGTGCTGCGGGCCACCTTCCCCGCTGGCGCTCCGGCCCTGGACCGGATGGCGCACCTGCTCCGCACCTCGCCCACCCGGCCCCGGGTGTGGGCCTTCGCCAACGAGCTCCGCCAGTTCGCGATGATGACCGCCGACGGTTGCGGCGACGAGGGCGACTCAGCACCGACCCGCCCGGAGCTGACGGAGGCCGAGGGACCTGTGGACGATCCGACTCCGGCCGGGCCCGCACCGGCGCTGCCCGCGATGCTCGACGTTGACCCGGTCATGTTGTATGCCCGCTTCCTCGACGAGTTGCGGCGCTGCCACACCCCGCTGGACGCGGCGGCGGTCGGCGGCGCGGCCGGGCTGGCGGACCCGCTGCGCGGAATCTGGTACGGGGCCAAGGAGGCGTTGCGGCAACTGACCTACTGGCAGATGAAGGGCCGGGCCGGTCGGGTCGGGCGGGTCGGCCTGGGGCCGCTGCTGACCCGGCTCGCCACGGTGGCACCGTCCGTGCGGATCCACCTGGTCGGGCACAGCTTCGGGGCCCGGCTGGTCAGCTTCGCCGCCGACGCGGCACAGCCGGCGGTCGGCGGCGCGGTTCGCCCGGTGCGGTCGTTGACCCTGCTGCAAGGGGCGTTCTCCCGGTTCGCCTTCGCCCCAGCGCTGCCGTTCGACCCGGTCCGGTCCGGTGCCCTGGCCGGCCTGCCGGCCCGGATCGACGGGCCGGTTTCGGTCTGCTTCTCGACCAACGACTTGGCCCTGGGCGTGTTCTATCCGCTCGCCTCGCTGGCCGCCGGGGATGACGCCGCCGCGGCCCCGGCGCTCACCGAGCGGTGGGGGGCACTCGGCTTCCACGGCGCCACCGGTGTCGGTGCCCGGTCGTTGTCGCTGGCGGCGGCAGGCCACGGGGGCAACCGACTTGAGCACCGGCGGGTCCACAACGTGGACGCCACCGCCGTCGTGCGTCGCGGTGGGCCACCGTCCGGCGCGCACAGTGACATCGTCCATCCCGAACTCACCTGGCTGGTCCTGGCGGCCGGCGGGCTGGTGCCGCCACCGGGCTGAGTGAATGAGCGTCACGTACGCGGGTCATCGGCAACCACGTCCAGTGTCAGTTGTGATTCTGCCTCTGCATAGCTATCCAGCCGGGTGTTCATCAGCTGCAGGACTGACTCCGGGTAGTCGATGGACGCTTTCCGGTGCTGATTTTGTCTCGTATGTGTTACATGCTGGGTGGGTATCGCATCGATTCAGACGCACCCACCGACGAAAGGCCCACCGCATGTCCGCACCACACCTGCGCCGGTCCGGGGTCGTCGCGCTCGCAACGCTGCTCGCCACGGTCCGACCCGGCCGCCGACGGCGTCTCCCACCGGTCCGTCCGACGCGGCGGCCCTTCCATTTCGACGCGTCGACCTTCCCGGCTGGAGCGGGCACAGCCTGTTCCAGCCGGGGTCGACCGTGCCCCGTCGGCGACTAGTCGAAGAACCGGGCGAGATGACCGGGTGCCGGGTCGGGTTCATCCGCGCGGGTGGCGACCAGATCGGCGAATACCGTGGCCCCGTCGCAGGAGGCGTGCTGGGGATACCAGCGTCCAGCAGTCCCCGGCTGCTGGCAGATGCCCTTGATCGTCTGCAGGTCGAAGAACCGCAGGTGGGTCGGATCCGCGACCGCGTTGACGTGTCGCCACCACGGCGAGAGCACATGTAGCACACCGCCGGGACGCAGTACCCGGTGGCACTCGTCGATCAGGCGCAGGTAGTCGGTCAGGTGCTCCAGCACGTGCACCGCGAAGATCTGATCCGCCGCGTTGTCGCGCACCGGCAGGCCGTCACGTAGATCGGCGACGATCGCCACCGCCTTGCCCGGTCGCTGGTCCAGGCCGATGTTGCCGGGGTACTGCGGGCCGTCGCCGCAGCCAATGTCCAGGATCACCGGCTCGGTGCCGGCGACCCGGACGCGGTCCCAGACCCCGTGTACCCCCGCCAACCGTCCGATCGCCTCGCGGACCCGACGCAGCGCCGCCTCGTCGGCGACGTCGCCGGTCAGATGCGCGACGCCACCATCGAACCGGACCTCGACGTCGAGGTCACGCAGCCGGGGATCGGCGGCCAGCAGATCGAGGGCGGTGGCGGTCAGGTAGCCGTCGTGCAACCGGTGCCGGGCGCTGGAGAACTCCGCGTAGAACACCCGACGCCGGTACCCGGCGTCGACCGGACGAAACACGCTACGTCCGCACCGCCCGTCGTGCGTCGGAGGTTCAACCAGGTCGGCCGAGCTCGGCCAGCAACTGCTCGGCGTTGACGAACCGCTCGGCGGGCAGCGCCCGTAGCGCCTGCAGCAACGCGGTGTCCGCGCCGAGTTCCTGGGCCCGCCGGAGCAGGTCCTCGCGGGAGAGCGGGAAGTCCAGGCCGTCGACGTAGTCGGGGAGCCGCGGTGCGTCGGTCATGGTGGCAGCGGTACCCGGCCCCGGGCCGGTCCACGCCTGCCCGCCGGACATCAGGTGACCGGAGCCCGGTCGCGCGACCGGCTGTCACCGGTCCGAGCTCACTCCACCCGGGTGACGCGGCGTCATCCGGGTGGCTGCCACGATCACCAACAGCTCAACCGGCCCGCGCCGGACGCCGGTACGAGGGGGGACGGTCATGCCGCGCGCAGTGGGAATCGACCTGGGCACCACCAACTCGGTCATCGCTGCGGTCTCGGGGGGCCGGCCCACGGTCGTACCGAACGCGACCGGGTCGCGGACCACGCCGTCGGTGGTGGCGTTCACCGAGGCCGGAGCCCTGCTGGTCGGTGACGCCGCCTGCCGGCAGGCGGTGCTCAACCCGTACGGTACCGTCCACTCCGCCAAACGTTTCGCCGGGCGGCGCTACGACGAGGTCGGCCGAGAGGCCGCCGAGGTGGTCTTCGACGTGGTCGGTGACGGCGGCCTGGCCCGGTTCGACGTCAAGGGCCGCCGGTACGCTCCGGAAGAGATCAGCGCGCTGGTGCTGCGCACCCTTGCCGACGAGGCTGCCAGAACGCTCGGTGAACGGATCGACCGGGCGGTGGTCACCGTACCAGCGCATTTCGACGACGCCCAGCGCACCGCGACCCGCGAGGCAGGCCGACTCGCCGGCCTGGAGATCCTGCGGCTGCTCAACGAACCGACAGCTGCCGCGCTGGCCTACGGGCAGCACCTGCGCCAGCGGCAGACGATCCTGGTGGTCGATCTCGGTGGCGGGACCTTCGATGTCAGCGTGCTGACCGCCGGTGACGGCACGGTCGAGGTCCGCGCCGCAGCCGGCGACACCCACCTGGGCGGTGACGACTTCGATCACCGTCTGGTGGAGCACCTGATCGCCGAGTTCCACCGGGACCACGGCATCGACCTGGCAGCGGATCCACAGACCCGGCGGCGGGTGGTCGAAGCGGCTCGGCGGGCCAAGGAGGAACTGTCAGCGGTCACCGAGGCGGAGGTCAACCTGCCGTTCGTCGCGTCCGATGCCGCGGGTCCCAAACACCTGCGGACCCTGATTGACCGGCCGTCGTTCGACGAACTTACCGGTGACCTGGTGGAACGCTGCCGCAATCCGGTGGAGCAGGCGATGCGGGACGCGCGGGTCGCCCCGGCGGACCTTGATCAGGTGCTGATGGTCGGTGGCGCGACCCGGATCCCCGCAGTGCGCGACCTGCTGCGTCGGCTGACCGCCGGTCAGGAGCCGCAGCTGCTGATCAACGCCGACGAGGTGGTGGCACTCGGCGCCGCAGTGCAGGCCGGGCTGCTCATCGGCACGGGCGGACCTGCCCGGTTGCGTGACGTCACGTCGCTCGCCCTCGGACTGCAGGCACATGACGGGACGATGGCGACGATCATCGAGCGCAACACCGCCATCCCGGTCCGCCGGACCCAGGTCTTCTCCACCGCGGAGGACGGCCAGACCAGTGTCGACGTCGTCGTCCGGCAGGGCCAGCGCCGACGGGCGGCGGACAACCGGATTCTCGGGCGGTTCCGGTTGTCCGGAATCCGGCCGGCGCCGCGTGGGGTTCCCCGGATCGAGGTCACCATCGACACGGACGCCGACGGACTGGTGACGATCTCAGCGCGCGACGCCGACGGCGGTAGCCGTCAATCGATCGTGGTGACCGAGATCGTCGAGCCACGGTCGCCGGCGGGCGACGCCGGGCCGGTGGCCGCCGCCACCGACCCCGCCGGGGATCTGGAGTCACTGATCGAGTTGGTCGAGCAGGAACTGACCGGACCGGCCACCGGAGTGCCCGCCCACGAGCGCACCCGGGCCCGGATGCTTCTCGACGACGCCGGGGGCGCGTTGCGTGAGCACGCCCCGGTGGAGCGGCTGCGGACGCTCGCGGCGGAGCTGCGACAGGTCGCCGTCGTACTCGTTCCGGCAATTACTGATTCCGTTGGTCGCACCGAACGTGACTAACTGATCAACCGGCCGGCCGCGTGTTCCGTTGTCGAGCCGTGCGTTCAGTCACCGGGGCGCAGTGCATCAGCCGCCGCCGAGTCGATCGTCCGTTGTCGGCGGTTCGCCGCAGCACTGCCAAATTGTTGGGTGCCGGCGGCGCGGGCCGCCCGGCCGCGCGGTCCGGTGCCACGGCTGCTTCCCGGGTCCGGCCGGCCGGCACCGGGTCGTCCCAATCGGGTCGTGCCCGCCCGGCCGGTCGACGGGCCGGTGGCTGCGTGCCGGGCCGGCGGCAGTACTTCCTCCTCTTCGACCGGAGTAGCCAGCTCACTGCGGGCCCTGGGCAGCCAGTCGGGATGGTGCCGGCGGAGGAACGTGAAGAGGCCCTCGCGTAGCTCGCACCGCAGGTCCCACGAGCTGGGCGCGTCGGCGGCCGAGGCGAGCAGCCGTATGCAGATGGTCGTCTCGGTCGCGTCAACCACCTGCATCACCCACTCCCGTCGGTCCCACAGAGCGGAGGCGTCAACGATGCGGTGCGCCTCCGCCCGCAGCACGTCGATGTCGGCGGTGAAGTCCAGGTGCAGGATCACGCTGCCCAGCACCTGCGCCTCGTTGCGGGTCCAGTTCTGAAACGGGGTGGTGGTGAAGTAGGATGTCGGCAGGATCAGCCGGCGGTGGTCCCAGACCCGTACCACGACATAGGTGAGCCGGATCTCCTCAACCCGGCCCCACTCCTCGTCGACCACCACGACGTCGTCGAGGCGCAGTTCGTCGCTGAAGGCGAGCTGCAGCCCGGCGAACACGTGGCCGAGCACCGACTGGGCCGCCAGGCCGGCCACCACCCCGGCCACGCCGGCCGAGGCGAGCAGAGATGCGCCCAACGCCCGGAGCTGGGAGAACGTCATCAGCGTCGCCGCCAGCGCGACGATACTGATGATCACTGCGGTGAGCCGGCGGAGCAGACCGATCTGGGTACGGGCGCGTCGCCGCCGTCGGTTGTCCGCCATGTCCACCGGCAGCCGGCGGAACGCGGTGTCCTCGAAGACGAACAGGATCCGGATTACCAGCCAGGCGCCGGCGTAGATCAGCGCGAGCAGCAGGATGTGCAGTGCTTCGTCACGGACCTCGCCGGTGATCCCGCTGAACGGCACCGCGAGCAGCAATCCGGTGACCAGCAGCGCGGCGCTCCATGGCCGGTAACATTCCCGGTGCAGGGTGTTGAGGAACGGTGCGACCCGGCCGCGCGCCGCGTGCCGGACCACTCTGCCGGATAGCCACGCCAGGGCCAGCGAGCCACCAACCGCGACGACCACCGTCGCCACTGCCCGACCCAACTGCTCGTCCCACACGGCCCGGTGACCTCCGTCCGCCGCCCCGGTCAGCTACCGGGTTCCACGGTGATCCGGTTCTCCACGGCGGTGACTCCCGGCGCCGACCAGGCAATCCGCTCCGCCTCCTCACGCTCCAGCCAGGAGCGGACCACCCCCTTGACGATGACCCGGCCACCGTCGGTGTCGACGGTGACCTGCCGGGCGTCGGTGGCGGCGCTGCGCACCAGCGCGTCCTCGATGCTGCGTCGCAGTTGCGGTGCGGAAGGGTTGATCCGGGGACGGACGGCGATCAGATTCGTCACCCCGCGTACCCCGGAGAGCCGGCGTACCGCACGCTCCGCCGCTCGGCGCTGGAACTCCCATTCGACCTCGCCCTTGAGCGTGACCCACCCGTGAGCGACGGTAACCTCGAGCCGTTCGATCGGAACGAACGCGTCCCACTCCAGCGCCCGGGTGGCGGCGCCAGCGACATCGGCGTCGGTCCGCTCCGCTGAGCTGGGCAGTCGTACCTCGATGTCGTTCGCGACCGCGGTCACCCCACGCACCCGGTGAGTGGTGCGCTCCGCCGCCCACTTCTTGCCGTAGTTGTCGACCCAGCCCAGCAGTGTCACCACGCCCTCCAGTACGGTCACGCCGATCTCGTTGGGCTGGACCCGGGCGTCCCATTTGAGTTCCTCGAGGACGTCACGCTGGATCTCCTCGTCCGTACGCACCGTCGCGGCGGTCAATTTTCCTCCAACGAATGTCGTCGTGCCGGGCTGCCGGTGGACTCAGAGCAGACGTAGTTCACGTGCCCGGCGTACGGCCTCCCGGCGGCGGGGGGCACCGAGCTTTTGGTAGATGTTGCGGACGTGGGTCTTGACCGTGTTCACCGACAGGAACAGCTCGGCGGCGATCTCACCGTTGGACAGCGTCCCCTGCAGGTACCGCAGTACGGTCAGTTCCCGGTCGGTGAGCGGTTCGGCCAGCGCCGGTGCCGGACGGTGCCGATCGGCGTGTCGCCGACCGGCACCGTCGACGAGATCGTTGACAAGGTTCCGGTGCCGGGTCGGTGAGTCGAGGTGCTCGACCAGCAGATCCCGCGCGGGGGAGCCGGCGTGGTTGAACACCAGCCGGTGATTGTCCGGCGCGGCCAGGTCGAGCACCTGTTCGAGCAGCTCGCGGGCTCGACGTTGGTCACCCATCCGATGGGTGGCGACGGCCGCGACCAGCCCGGCGGTCAACCGTTCCAGCAGGGTCACCGGCTGGCGTTCCGGCCGCGTCACCAGCGGGTCCGCCGGTGATCCGCCGTCCGGCGCCGACCACTGGGGCAGCACTGCCAGCGCATCGGCCGGTTCGTCGGTGAGCAGATGTAGCCGGGCCAGTGCGATCGCCACCGCCGGTGCTCGCTCGTCGTGGCTCCCGGCCAGCAGCAGTTCCCGGGCGCCGTCGAGGTCACCACAGGCCATCCGGGCCTCGGCTAGGGCCAGCCAGCGCAGCCGGCTGTGCTGGCCGTCGGGCGGCTCCCGGTCCATCGGCGCCGTCGTCAGCAGACCAGTGACCGCGGCGAAGTCCCCCTCCGCCTGTCGAAGCGCGGCCTGGACCACCGGGAGCAGCCCGGTGACCGTTCCCGGTGTCCCGGGCACGATCAGCGCTGCGGCCAGATCCAGCTGCCGGGTCGCGTCCGGCAGTTCGTCGCGGTACAGGGCGACCAGGGCGAGCGCAAGATGGGCGGCTGCGGCGTGGCCGGCACACCGACGTCCCGGGCAGGCCGTGGTGACCAGGGTCTGCTGGGCGGCGTGGTAGGCGGCCGTCAGCTCACCCCGCCGGGCATGCAGCAGCGCCAGTTGACCGGCGGCGTACCGGGTCGGGCAGCCGTACCCGTCGGTCGCCGGGGCGGTGACCAGACCGGTCAGCACCGCCTCGGCGCCTGCCAGGTCGCCGCGACCGAACCGGACCGTTCCGAGCATCGCCTTCGCCACCGTGTCTGCCCGCTCACCCCGGGTCTGCGTGTCCCCGGCCGGTGCACCTGCGGTCGTCGCGGCCAGACCGGTGGTGGCCAGCAACTCGTCGGCGTGGCTCAGCGCCTCGTCGTACCGGCTCCCGTCGATCGCGACCACGATCCGGGCGGCGATGCTGGTCGGTTCCTGTGGGCAGATGTCGGGCGGCGGTCCGGCCGCCGGCCGGCCAGCGGTCTCCAACCGGTCGACGGCGGCAGCCAACGCCAGGCCCGAATGGCCGGGGTCCAGGCCGGTGGGCAACGGGGTGTGCCGGGCGTCCTCGTGACCGCAGAGCAGTAGTTCTGGCCAGTGCTCGTCCACCAGTCGGCCGGCACCGGACAGGTCACCGCAGGCCAGCCCGTGCCGGACCGCCGCCAGCGGCCGGCCGTGAGCGCGATGCCACCGGTACGCCCGCTCGTGCAGCCGCGGGATTTCGTCAGGGAACCGGCTGCTCAACTCGGCGTACAGCACGTCGCTGAGCATCCGGTGACAGCGGTACCAGGTCGGGTCGCCGCCTGCGGCGACGATGAAGCCGGCGGCGTCGCGGGCGGCTGCGGCCAGCTGCTCCTCGCCGTCGTCACGCCCGGTCAGTTCGTCGGCCAGGGACCCGCAGACCCGGTCCAGCACCGAGGTACGGACCAGCGTCTGATGCGTCAGCGCGGCCTGCCCGGCGAGCACCTCGGCGGACAGGTAGTCGGCGGCCGGATCGGGATCGGCGCCGACGTACTCCCGTACCGTCGTGGGGCCTTCGCCGGCCTGCAACACCAGACTGGCCAACCGGACCCCGGCCGGCCACCCCTCGGCCCGGTGGTGCAGTTCGCGGATCTGCTCGGTGGCCGGGCCGAGACCCTGCGCGTCGACTAGACGGGCACTCTCGGTCAAGGTCAGCGCAAGCTCGGCGGCCCGGATCTCGGTCAGCTCACCGGTCAACCGGTACCGGTGCAGCGCGAGCGCAGGTTCGGTGCGGCCGGCCACCACCAGACGCAGTCGCCCACGGCAGTGCCGCAGCAGGAATTCGATTCCCCGGACCACCTCGGGATCCGTGACGGTGTGCGCGTCGTCCAGCACCAGTAGGACCGGCTCCGGCTGAGCGGAGATCACCGACGCGAACCGGGGCAGGAAGAGTTCGGGATCGGCACGGCCGGGAGCGGGCGGTGCGGGCCGGTCCGGGTCCCGGCGGGCCGTCTCGGCGGCGAGCGCCGCGTGTAGGTACGACCAGAACCGGTCGCCGCGGTCGGTGGACTCCAGGGTCAGCCAGATCGCACTGCCCCTGGCCCGTCGACCGACGAACCAGCCGGCCAGCAGCGCGGTCTTGCCCCACCCGGCCGGTGCGACCAGCAGCGTCAACGGGCCACGCGTACCGACCTCCAACCGGGCGGTCAGTCGTGGCCGATCCAGCAGACCAGCCGGTGGATCCGGCGGGGCGGTCTTCGACCCGAGCAGTGGCGCCGAATCGAGGTTCGTCGGAGCGGTCAGCCGGAGCGCGCGATGCTGTCCCGCTACGGTTTCCTGCCCGGCTGTGCGCATCCGCCACTCCCGTCGCTGTGCCGGCGGAGCTTGCCTGTGCGCCCCGCCGGCCCTGACTGTGTTTCGCGGGTGGCGTTCCCCAACCTGTCCGGTTCTAACGCGCCATCGTCGCAGCGGACCATCCCGGTCGAGTGACCTTGGCTCATCCGGGTCGGCACCGGCATCGGGCCACGGACCGGGGGAGAAAGGTGCTCGGTTGTCCGATTTTGTCGGTGGGGACTTTCCCCGTTGGCGGACTCCGGCCGGCAGGCCCGCTCCGCGCTGACATATCAGTTTTTGTCCCTCCCTACCGGGTACCCGGTGCACATCCGGCCGTAGTGTCGGCTCAGCGCAGGGGGTGCGCCGTGAACGACGTTCCGTCCACGCACACCGAGCAGCACAAGCCGCTGCGGATTGCCATGATCGTGCCGCCCTACTACGAGCTACCTCCGCCCGGCTATGGCGGCGTCGAACAGGTCTGCGCCGCTCTGGTCGACGCGTTGGTCGCCCGGGGCAACGAGGTGACGCTGTTCGGAGCCGGCAGTCGGACCGGGACCGCCGCGAACTTCGTCAGTACCGTCCGCGAGTTGCAGGCCGACCGGCTCGGTCACTCACTGCCGGAACTCGTGCACCTGGCCCGGGTGGACCGGCTCATCGAGGACGACACCTTCGACGTGGTGCACGACCACACCACCGTCGGTCCGCTCGCCGCCGCCCGTCGGCGGGTACCGACGGTGGTCACCGTGCACAACTCGCCGGACGGCGAGCTGGGCGAGTATCTGCGCGGTATCGACCGGGCCGTCGCGTTGGTGGCGATCTCGTACGCGCAGCGCCGAGTGGGCAGCGGCCTGCCGTGGGCGGCGACCGTGCACAACGGGCTGGCCGCCGACGTTCGGCCCAAACCGGTGCCGGCCGACGGCCCGGTGTTGTGGCTCGGGCGGTTCGCGGCGGACAAAGGCCCGGACCTGGCGATCGAGGCCTGCCGTACAGCCGGTGTGCCGCTTGTTCTTGCCGGCAAGGCGACTGAGCCGTCCGAGCGACGCTATCTCGAGGACGTCGTCCAGCCGATGCTCGGCCCCGACGTCGAGCTGCTGGTCAACCCCGACCGGCAGCGGTGCTGGCAACTGCTCGCCGAGGCCCGGTGTCTGCTCATGCCGATCCGCTGGGAGGAACCGTTCGGGATGGTGATGCTGGAGGCGATGGCCTGCGGCACCCCGGTCGTCGCCCTGAACCGCGGTGCGGTGCCGGAGGTGGTGCGCCACGGCGAGACGGGGATGGTCTGCACCGACCCGGCCGAGCTGCCGGAGGCCATCGAGCGGGTTGGGCAACTGGACCCGCAGGTGTGCGCTGAGCACGTACGGTTGTCGTTCTCGCCGGACCTGATGGCGTCCCGGTACGAGCGGATCTACCACCGGTGGAAGTACGCGATGTCGCTCGCGGTGCCGACTGACGGCGAACCGGAGCCGGCGCAGCGACTGGAGCACGACCTGCTGCCGCTGGCGGTCGACTGCTGATCTGGCGGGTGCGGGCGGCTGGGTAGCCGCCCGCACCAACCCCGACGGCGGGCGGTCCACTGCCTGCGACTGCGCGACCGCCCAGGTGGCAGTTCGTGACCAGCCGCGTAGGGTGGAGCACGAGCAACGGTCCCGGTGCGCCTGTCCGGGCCCGTCGACTGGGACAAGGGAGTGAGGCCTGGCTGGTGAGCACCGCCGAAGTTGCGGACTGGGAACCGGGCGACGGGCGGGTCTGCACACCCGAGCCGACGGCGACGGCGGCTTCCGGAGCTGTCCCGTTCGGTGCCACGGCTGATCCCCGACCGCGGCACGGGGAGCCGACCACACCGCCCACCGCAGCTCCCAACGGACCGGCCGGGCAGACTACCGTTGACAACTTCCGCGAAGGGCTGCTGATCTGCGACGGTGCCGGGGTGGTCCGGCAGCTGGACGCCACCGCCCGACGGCTGCTGCCGGAACTGGTTCTCGGGCAGGTGGCCGCCGCCAGCGGCATCGCCGGGCTGGACCTCGTTACCTTCAACAGCTTCGCTGCCGCGGAGCTGACCCACCATGGGCATCGGCTGCGGTTGCGCCGGGTTCCCCTGACGCACGACCGGATTGCCTGGTACGTCGACGATACGACCGAGCCCACCGCGCGCGCCGACGCCCTGCTCGCCGAGCGGGCCCGTTGGATGTTCCTGGCCAACGCCAGCCAGCAACTCGGCAACCCACTGCATGAGGACCGGGCGGCTCGGGCCGCCGTGCGGCTCGCGGTGCCGACGTTGGGACAGTTCGCGGTGCTGGTGGTCGCACCCCGCCGTGGTCGCGCCCACTGGTGGCGGGCCAGCGACCCGGGCGCCGGTGGGAAGCCACCGGTCGACGGTGGCACGATCGCGGTGGACGAGTTGCCGCCGGCGTTCACCGAGGCGTTGCGTGGCGTCGAGGCGACGTCCCTGGACTGGCTTGCCGAGCAACTCGTCGACCTGGGTTGGCTGTTCCCGCCGCCAGGCCGGGACTTCGCCGTACGGGTCGCCGCTCTGCCAGGCAGCACGCATCCGACTGGTGTGCTGCTGGTCGCCCGACCCGGTCCGGTCGGGTACGACGACGCCGATCTACACCTGTTGCGGGGGTTTGCCGCCCGCGCCGGCTCGGCGCTCGACGCCGCGGTGCTGTACCGCCACCAGGCGGAAATCGCGGAGACCCTGCAGGCTAGCCTGTTGCCGGCGGTGCCCCGACCGGTGCCGGGTGTGCAGTGGGGCACCGCGTACCGGCCGGCCCCGTCGTCGCTGCGTATCGGCGGCGACTTCTACGGCGCATTCGACCTGCCCGACCGCGAGGTACTGTTCTTTTTCGGTGATGTCTCCGGTAAGGGCGTTGAAGCGGCGGTGTTCACCGGTCAGGTACGCCAGGCGCTGCAGGCGCTGCGTAGTGTCGAGACCGATCCGAGACGACTGCTCCGGCTGCTCAACGAGTCGGTCCTGGAGACGACTCAGGCCCAGGGGCAGGGCCGGTTCGCGACGATGGTGCTCGGGTCGGCCCGTCCGGGCCGCGAGGGTGGTCTGACGCTCACCCTGGCCGGTGGTGGTCACCTTCCGCCGTTGCTGCTGCGCGGCGACGCGACGGTGCAGACGGTGCCGCTCAGCGGCATGCTGATCGGCGTGGTCCCGCAACCGCGGATCGGTCAGTTGACCGTCGACCTCGCGCCCGGTGAGACGTGCCTGCTCTACAGCGACGGGGTCACCGAGGCCCGTGGCGGGCGGTACGGCATCGAGCAGTACGGTCTGGACCGGCTCACCCAGGCGCTGCAGGGGTGTCATCAGATGCCGGCGCCGGCACTCGCCGAACGGGTGGAGCAGTTGGCGGGGGACTGGCTGGCCGGCCGCGAGCACGACGACATCGCCGTGCTCGCGATTCGTGCTGAGCCGGCCGGCCAGCGGCAGCGGGACCGGCGTCTGCCCGCCGGGCCCGGCCCAGGGCCGGAGAACCGACGGTAGTGGTCGCCCCGTCAGCGGTCGAGGTAGGTGGCGCGTACCCGGCCCTGCTGGCCTGCCTGGCGGCCGCAGACGAGGTCGCGGCGCTGGCGTTGGCTGACGAGTTACTGGAGGCCGGGGTCCCGGCCGAGTCGGTACTGCTGGATCTGATCGCGCCGGCCCAGGTCCAGGTCGGCCGATGGTGGCAGCGCAACGAGTGGTCGGTGGCCCAGGAACACGCGGCGACGCACATCAGTGAGTTGATGGTCGCTGCGGTCACTACCCGGGCCGCACCCCGGCCACACCGTGGCAGGGTGATCGTGGCTTGCCTGGACGGGGAGTGGCACGCGCTGCCTCCCCGACTGGTCGCCGAGGTCCTGCGGCTGCGTGGCTGGCAGGTCACCTTTCTGGGCGCAAGTGTGCCGGCCGTGCACCTGATGACCTATTTGCACCGGCACGACCCGGTGGCGGTGGCACTGGCCTGCGCATTGCCGATGCGTCTGCCGCAGGCGCATCGCACCATTCAGGCCTGCCAGCGGGCCGACGTGCCGGTCCTGGTCGGCGGCCGGGGCTTCGGACCCGACGGCCGGTGGGCCCGGGCAATGGGGGTGGCGTGGGCTCCGGACGCTCGGGCCGCGGCGGACCTGCTCGCCGACACCGACGGTGACCTGGTCCGGACGGTCGGGGCGACCAGCCGGCTCGGCGGCGAGGAGTACGCCGCGCTGGTAAGCCGGCGTGCGGAGATTATCGACGTCGCGCTGGATGATCTGCGGCACCGGGAACCGTCGACGGCCGGCTACACCACCAGGCAGTGGGACGCGACGGTCGCCGATCTCGGTCACCTGGTGGACTTCCTTTCCGCTGCGGTCTACGTGGACGACTCCACGTTGTTCGTCGAGGCCGTCGACTGGACGACGGAGGTACTCGGGTCCCGCGGCGTCCCGATGACGGGCATGCAACGTACTCTGAGTGCATTTGCAAGCACATTGAGTGACTCTTCTCGGGCCTGTCGGTTTCTGCTCGACGGCCGGCGAGCCCTTGACTCCTGTGATCGAAGGTGATTTCACGGGCGGGGCCGACGGATTCGATGGCTGGCGGTTGATCGATCTGTCCCTTGTGTGGCACTAGTCGCGAGCATGTTCACCGACTGTTCCCAAAAACGGGCGCAAAGTAATTAACGCAATAATAATCGCGTACTGGCGCAAAAGACATTTAGCTATACCAAGCGCAACTTATCTTCCCTATCCTTCGGGTGTATCCCAGGGATTGAGGAGGTGGCGACATGCGTGACAACGATTGGCTGTGATCCCGGACCTGTTCGATGGACGGTGAGTTATGAGACGCTAACGCGAGGCTCATGTGGATGAAACTGTCCAGACGAGAAGTGAGGCGACGACGACGGTGCGTGGCGACGGGGTGAATCGGCGACTGACGCCGCTCGTCGGGCTCATTGTCTGCTGTGGCCTGGTGGCGATGGCATGGGCGGTGTCCGGGATCGGCGCACCGCTCAGCCTCCCCGCCCTCCACTACCCCCTGGTGCTCACCAGCCTCGTCGCCGTGGCGAGCGGCTGCACCGTACCGATCCGGATCCGAACCCCGCAGGGCATCTCGCCGACCAGTGCTGCGGTGCTGGTGTCGGTCGCGGTGCTGCCGGTGCACTGGGTCGTCGTGTGCACGGCCGTAGGCGTGGCCGTCGGGCGTTCCGTCGCCCGGTCGGCGCCGGTCAAGGTGGCGTTTGCCACGGCCAAGGAATCGATCGGCGCGCTGGCTGCGGCGGCGGCAGCGACGTGGGCCGGTCTCGCGCCGGTGCTGGGCGGCACCAGCCACCTGACCCGGTCCTGGACCGTCACCGTCGTGTCGCTCTGCGTGGCGGCGCTGGCCTACGCGGCGGTCGACGAGACGTTGCCGGTGCCGGTGGTCGCGCTGGCGGATCGGACGTCCTGGCAGCGGGTCGTGCGCCGGGGTGCTCGGATGCGGGCCGGTGTGAAGGTCGCCACGTTGCTGCTCGCCCTGGCCACGGTGGTCGTGGTGGCAGTCGACGCACGCCTTCTGGTGGCCACCCCGTTGGCGGTCCTGCTGCTGCACTCCAACTTTCGACGGCGCCTGCATTTGGCCGAGGAACGGTCGGCCTGGCGGCAGCTGGCCGAGACCACCGACGCCCTCAACAACGTGGACCTCGATGCGGTACTGCGCACCGCGTCGTCCGGAGCCGCGCGGCTCTTCTCGGCCCGAATCGTCGAGATTGAGTTCCAGCACGGCCCGCAGCGACGCCTGGTGCAGGGCGATGAGCACGGCCTACGGTACGACGGTCCGGTGGATCAGGCAGGGCCCGGTGTCGACGGCGACCTAGTGACGGTACCGCTCGGCGCCACCGGTGACGCCGAGCAGGCCGCCGGTGCGCTGCGGCTCGCCCTCGCCGGCGCGGGTCTGTCCGACCGCGAGCGTTACACGTTGCGTACCTTCGGTGCGGCGCTGACCACCGCGATCCGCAACGCCATCGCCTACGCGCAGGTGATCGACCTTGCATCCCGGCACGAGCACGACGCCACCCACGATCCGCTGACCGGGCTGGCAAACCGTCGATACCTGCGGGAACGCCTCACCGCAGCGTTGGCCGACCGGCGCAGCCTGCCGCGTACCGCCCTGGTTTTGATCGATCTCGATCACTTCAAAGAGGTCAACGACACGCTCGGGCACTCCGCCGGTGACCAGGTTCTGGTGGAGGTCGCCCGGCGACTGGACCGGGCCGCCGCCGGTGACCTCGTCGCCCGACTGGGTGGCGACGAGTTCGCCATTGTGCTCACCGGACACGCGGCACCGGCCCGCGCCGAGCACCAGGCGGCGCGGATCCTGCAGGTGCTGCGTGACCCGATGGACCTCGACGGGATCCGGATTAGCCTGCGGGCCAGTGCCGGACTGGCCACGGCGAACGGCAACGCCAGCACCGAGGAGCTGCTGCGGCGGGCGGACGTGGCGATGTACCAGGCCAAGGAGAGCGGCCGCGGGCTGGCCAGGTACGACCGTAGCCGGGACACCGCTGACCCGGACCGGCTGGCCCTGCGCGGTGAGCTTCCCGCGGCGCTAGCCAGTCACCACTACGCGGTCGGCTTCGACCCGATCGTCGATCTCGGCAGCGGATCGGCGGTCGCCGCCGAGGCGGTGGTGCGATGGGGCAACACCGACCTCGGTGACCAGCCGGCGGCCGGGATGCTTGCGCTGGTCGAGCGCTCCGGCTGGCTCGCCGAGTTCACCCGGGGGATGTTTGACCGGACGCTCGCCGCCACCCGGCTGCTGCGGGACGCCGGCTTCGTGCTTCCCGTGTCCATCGGCATTTCCGCGCGGAGCCTGCTGGATCCCGGATTCCCCGCCGACGTGCGAAACCGGCTGGACATGCACCGCGTGCCAGCCGACCAGTTGATCGTCGAACTCACCGAGACGACCGGGATCAGCTGCCCGGACATGGCGCTGAGCGCCCTGCACCAGCTGCACGACGACGGGGTGCGGATCGCGTTCGCCGGATTCGGCACCTCCGACGCGCCGCTGTCCGCGCTGCTACGCATTCCGGTGCACCTGGTGAAGGTCGACCATCGGCTGCTCGCGGTGCCGGAGAACTCGCCGGCGGCGCTGCGGTCGCTGGTCGGCCTGGGGCGCGACCTCGCACACACCGTGGTCGCCAGCGGCGTGTCCACCACCGGGCAGCGACGAACGCTGTGGGAGCTGGGCTGCGCCGCCGGTCAGGGCAGTTTGTTCGGTCCGGCCGCCGCCGACGTTGACGAGTTGGTCTCGATGCTGCGTCGCGGCCGCGACGGGGTCGTCGGCGCGTTCGCCCCGAGCTTGCATCCGGGGGCGAACATCGTCCGGATGCCGCGGCTGCGTCGGGCCGGATCAGGGTGACAGCGGGCCAGACCGGGTCATCGCGGCGGCATCCGGACCGGGGCACCGTCGCTACCGACCGGATGGCGGTGCTCCGTCGCGGTGCGGTCGTCGTCCGCTCTGGCGGCGACGACGTCGACGGTGTGCCGTGCATTGTCCTGTCCGGAGAACGGCCAGAGCAGGTCGGCCCGACGGGCCAACGCGGAGAGCTGCTCGACGGTCAGCCCGCAGGAGGCGACACTGGCCCGCACGTCGGCGCGGTACCGGCCGTCGGGGTCGCGTCGTAGCCTGGTTTCGGCGTGCACCTCGACGGTGTGCGACTCGTCGGTGATCTCGGAGGCCGCCTCGACCGCCGCGTGGTGCAGGCAGGACGCGAACGCCGCGGCCAGCAACTGCTCCGGGGTGAGACCGCCGCCGTGCGGAGCCAACGGGGAGGCGAGCCGGCTGGAGAACTCACCGTCGTCGGTACGGACCCGACCCGCTTCGGCGGTTGCCGAAGCCTGGTGGACCCAGGGTTCCGAAGCACCCATCACGCCTCCTCCGCGTCCTGCCCGGCGGCTGCGTACCCGTGGGCGACCCGGCGAAACGCGGGGTGACCTGGCTGGTCGGTCGGCGACACCGAGATCGGACCGGTGGCGAGGCGGGGCCGGGCAAGCGAGGAAGGCGGTGGCGACCACCAGCGGCTATCGTTGACGTTTCGTCAACGGAGATGTTCTCGTCACCGAGGTTTTCGTCGACGGATCACCACAAGAAAGAAGACGCCTTTGCGGCGTCTGACTCTGACAGTCAACAGCAAGGGGGCACACTTGTCAAGTGCGGTGCAGGCAGCTGGGCGTGACAACATCAACGGTGTGGACCAGACCGTCACGGACACCGACCGGCCCGAGGGCCTGGACCGGGCCGCCGACCTCGCCGCGGAGCAGCAGTACGTCACCATGCTGCACGAACAACTGGACGCCCTGCGGGGGATGGCGCAGCAGCGGCTCGTGGCCGCGCTGCGGCAGACCGGTGGCACGCCGCAGGCGCGCTCCGAGCGCGAGGCCACGGTGGCGCTACACACCGAACGGATAGCGCAGTACAGCGCGGTGGAGAACGGACTGTGCTTCGGTCGGCTCGATCTGACCGACGAGGGACACCGCTACATCGGCCGGATCGGACTCTTCGACGAACAGGGCGACTACGAGCCGCTGCTGATCGACTGGCGGGCCCCGGCCGCCCGTCCCTTCTACCTGGCGACCGCTGCGGCGCCGGACGGCGTCCGCCGTCGCCGGCACATCCGTAGCCGGCTGCGGACCGTCATCGCGATCGACGACGAGCTGCTCGATCTGGAACTCGCCCGGGACCATCGGACGAGCACGCTGACCGGTGAGGCGGCGCTGTTCGCCGCGATCACCGCCGGTCGTACCGGACGGATGAAGGACATCGTCCAGACCATCCAGGCTGAACAGGATGAGATCATCCGGGCACCGGTGGACGGGGCGCTGGTGGTCCAGGGCGGCCCGGGCACCGGTAAGACCGCCGTCGCGTTGCACCGTGCCGCCTACCTTCTCTATACCCACCGCCGGGAGCTGTCCAGCCGCGGCGTGCTGGTGGTCGGGCCGAACGCGACCTTCCTGCGGTACATCGCTCAGGTGCTGCCGTCATTGGCTGAGACCGGGGTGCTGCTGCGCACCCCCGGTGAGCTGTATCCCGGGGTGCGCGCGACCCGGACCGAACCGGACCGGGTCGCGGAGATCAAGGGCCGGGTGGCGATGGCCGAGGTGGTGGCAGCCGCGATCCGGGACCGGCAGGAGGTGCCGGACGAGCCGGTGCTGGTCGAGGTGGACGGCCACCAGCTGCGGATCACCGCGCAGATCTGCGCCGAGGCCCGCGAACGTACCCGCCGGTCGGGACGGCTGCACAACCTGGCCCGCCCATTGTTCGACACTGAGATCGTGCACGCGTTGGCCGATCAGATCGCCGACGAAATCGGCATTGATCCGTACGCGGACGATCCGCTCGGTGGGGACGACGCTCCCGGTGACCCACAGGTGCTGGCCGAGGCCGACCTCGCGGAGATCCGACGGGAGCTGCGCGCCGATGCGGCGCTGCGGTCGGTCCTGGACCGGTTCTGGCCGGTGCTGACGCCGCAGCGGCTGCTCACCGAACTCTTCGCCTCGCCCGAGCGGCTTACGGCCGCCGCCCCTGACCTCGATCCCGCCGAACGCGATGCGCTGCGCCGTGCCCCGGGCGGTGGCTGGTCCTCGGCGGACGTACCGTTGCTCGACGAGGCGGCCGAGTTGCTCGGTGTCGACGACAGCGCGCAGCAGGCACTCGCCGAGGCTCAGCGTCGCCAGCGGCTCGAGTACGCCGAGGGAGCCTTGGACGTGCTGCGCGGGTCGGAGTCCATCGACGTGGAGGACGAGGCGGAGCCGGAGATTCTCGGCGCGACCGACCTGCTCGACGCCGAGGCGCTGGCGACCCGGCAGGTGGCCGGTGACCATCGGACGGCTGCCGAACGGGCGGCGGCGGACCGTACCTGGACCTTCGGTCACATCGTCGTCGACGAGGCCCAGGAACTGTCCGCGATGGCGTGGCGCCTGCTGATGCGCCGCTGCCCGAACCGGTCGATGACGATCGTCGGGGATGTGGCACAGACCGGGGCGTTGGCCGGCGCGGCCTCCTGGGCGCAACTGCTGCGGCCGTATGTGGCGGACCGCTGGAGGCTGGCCGAGCTGACGGTGAGCTACCGCACTCCGGCCGAGATCCTGGCGGTGGCTGGTCAGGTGCTCGGCGCCATCGATCCCGCCGCCTCGGTACCCCGGGCGGTCCGTGAGTCGGGCGTGCCGGTTCGGTGGGAGCGGGTACCCCGGGCCGACCAGCTCGTCGACCGGCTGGTCGAGCTGATCCGGGCGGAACTGTCCGCGGTCGGCGACGGCCGGCTCGGGGTGATCGTTCCGGTTGACCGGTACGACGGGTTGGTGGCGCCGGTACGGTCGGCGGTCGACCGGGTCGCGTCAGGCGAGCAGCCCGATCTCGAGTCGCCGGTGGTGGTGCTGACGGTCGCGCAGGTCAAGGGGTTGGAGTTCGACTCGGTCGTGGTGGTGGACCCCGCCGCGATCCTCGCGGACTCGCCACGGGGCCGGAACGATCTGTACGTGGCGCTGACCCGGGCCACCGCGCGGCTGGCGGTGCTGTACCCCGGGGACCTCCCGTCGATTCTCGGCTCGGCCGGCTCCGACGACGCTGGTCGGCGGGTCGGCTAGCAGGTCGGGTGGAGTGGCGGTCCGGCTCCGTGCGGCGCAGCGGGGGGAGCCCTCGTGCCGTTGCCGAACCGTTATTTGACCGGTCGGTGCACCCGGCTCGTCCACCAGCTGTGGACGAACCGGGTGCACCGCTGGCGGAAAAGGTGACAAACGCTGCTAAAACCGTGCAAGCTCGGGTCCGTTTCCGATCGTCGGGATACGGCGGTGCCGGTGGGGCTGGCAGTGTCCAGAGGGCCAGCCGCGTAGGGTGGTGTACGGCAGCTGTCCGTAAGATGGCGGGCCGGACAACCCTCGGTGGCGTCGGCCCTCCCGGGCCGCAGTTGACGGACGTACCGCACGAACTCGACACAGTTGGGAGGTGGCCGGCGTGGAGAACCTGGCCTACCTGGATGCCGGATCTGGCAGCCTGATCGTCCAAGCGGTGGTGGCTGGCGCCGCTGGCATGGTCGTCGCGACCAAGCTCTACTGGCGCCGGCTGGTCAGCCGGTTCCGTAAGCAGCCCACCAAGAAGGACTGAGCGGCCCGGCACCGATGATCTCCCAACCGACCACCTCGACCCCCCGTGACGAGCCCGGCTCGTTCCGGGACCCGGACAACCAGATTTTCTACGCCGACGGCGCGGTGCTCCGCGGCCTGGGACCCCAGGCCGCGAGCGACTGGACGGCGGTTCGGGACAGCGCCTTCCTGGCGCCGCTGATGGCCGCCGGTAAGGTCGTCGCCACCGAGACCGTCGAGCCGGGGGACCTGCCCGCTGTGGTCGCCGACCGGTGGACGACGGTGCTGCGACACGAGCGGGTGCCGTTCGTGTCCTACCCCTACGAGTGGTCCTTCGCCCAACTGCGCGACGCCGCCCGCCTGCACCTGGAGGTGCTGGAGGCGGCGCTCGCCGACGGGGTCACCATGACCGACGGCTCGGCGTACAACCTGCAGTGGCGTGGGGTCGACCCGGTCTTCATCGACGTGGGCTCGTTCCAGCCGGCCGCTGCCGGTGAACCATGGGCCGGCTACCGGCAGTTCTGCCAGACCATGCTCTATCCGTTGATGCTGCAGGCGCATCTGGGCCTGGACTTCCAGCCGTTGCTGCGGGCGCGCATCGACGGCATCGAATCGGGTCAGATGCGGCGGCTGTTCCGCGGTGCCCGGCGGTGGCGGGCCGGTGTCTTCAAGCACATCCACCTGCACGACGCGATGCAGTCCCGGCATGCCTCGGCCAGTACCGGATCGGTACGGGCGGAGATCCGCGACGCCGGCTTCTCCACCGAACTCGTCCGGGCCACGGTTCGGGCCGTCGCCAAGCTGGTGGACCGCCTGGACTGGGCTCCGCCGGGCAGCCACTGGGTCGACTACCAGCAGACCTGTACGTACTCCGATGCTGACCGGACGGCGAAGACCGCCTTCGTCGACGCCGAACTCGCCGCACACCGCCCGGGGACAGTGTTCGACCTTGGTGCCAACGACGGCACGTACTCCCGGATCGCCGCCGCCCACGCCGAGCAGGTGGTGGCCGTGGAGAGCGACCCGGCGGTCGTCGACCACCTGTACCGGCGGCTGCGCGCTGACGGGCAACGGCGGATCCTGCCGATCCTGATGGACCTCGCCGACCCGTCGCCCGGCGGTGGCTGGGCCGGTGACGAGCGTACGTCGTTCACCGCCCGGGCCCAGGCGGACACGGTGCTGGCTCTGGCGGTCATCCACCACTTGGCGATCGGTCGCAACGTGCCGCTGCCACGGGTTCTGGACTGGCTGACCGGCCTGCTCCCGGCCGGCGGCGGCACCGGCCAGATGATCATCGAGTTCGTCCACCCGGACGATCCGATGGCCCGGCAACTGCTCGCCAACAAGCCCGCCGGGCTCTTCCCCGACTACCACCGGGCGGAGTTCGAGCGGCTGCTCGCCGAACGGTACGAGATCACCCGGCGGGAGGAACTCCCGTCCGGCACCCGGACGTTGTATGCCGGGGTCCCGCGTGGCTGACGCGGAACCCGGTACCGCTGCGGCGGTACCGGCCCCGGCCGGTCCGCCGTCCGCCGATCACGGTCCTTCGTCCGCCGATTCCCATCGGCTGTCGGCCGCCCCGGGTCCGCCCGCAGCCGACCCGGCCCGGCGTACCGGCGGGGCGACGGAGCTGCGTCGGCTGCTGGAGATCGTTGCACTGTGCGGCCTGGTCGTTGCGCAGCCGTTGCTGGACGTCGTCGGGCGCAGCCCGGACTTCTTCCTCTTCCACGGTGCCGGGACGGCCGAGATCCTGCTGCTGGTGGCGTTCTACGTGGTCGTACCGCCCCTGGTCTGCTGGCTGCCCGGCGCATTGATCGGACTGGCCGGTCCGCCGGCCCGCCGAACCGCCCACCTGGTGACGGTCGGGCTGCTGCTGGTCGCCCTGGCGGTACAGGTCGGCAAGCATCTGCTGCCGATCCGAGGTGTGTCGCTGCTGGCCGCCGCGCTGCTGGCCGGTGCCGCTGCCACGTGGGCCTACCGGCGCTGGGGTGGGCTGGGGCAGCTGTTGCGGCTGGCCGCCGTCGGACCGGCGGTCTTCGTGATGCTGTTCGTGTTCACCTCGCCGGCCTCGGCGGTGGTGCTCGGCAGCGAGCGGACCAGCGCCGGGCCCGGCACGGCTACCGGCGACGGCGAGCATCCACCGGTGGTGGTGCTGATCCTCGACGAGCTGCCGCTGTTGTCGCTGCTCGGCCCGGACGGGCAGATCGACGCCGAACGCTACCCCAACTTCGCCGAGCTGGCCGCCGGCTCGACCTGGTACCGCAACGCCACCGCGGTCAGCGGCTGGACCCCGTACGCGTTGCCGGCGATGCTGTCCGGCCGGTATCCCGAACGCGAGGTGGCACCCCACTACTCCCAGCACCCGGACAACCTGTTCAGCGCGCTCGGCGGCACCTACCAGATCCGGGCGCAGGAGAGCATCACCGAGCTCTGCACGCCGAGTCGCTGCGAGACGGAGTCCGCCACGGCGGCCCTGCCGGTGCTGTTCCAGGAAACGGCCGCCCTGCTCGGCCAGATCCTGTCGCCGGTGGAAAGTCACGACGACCCGGCGGCGGGTTTCCGCGAGCCGACCCGTCGTGACGCCGGCCTCGCCGGTGGCGACGCCCCGACCGACCCCAGGTTCCGCTTCGACGCACTCGACGACAACCAGCCAGCCCGGTTCACCACGTTCATCGACGGGCTGGCAACCCCGGACGAGGGGCCAACGCTGCATTTTCTCCACCTGCTGATGCCGCACGCGCCGTGGAGCTACCTGCCGTCCGGTGTCCGCTACGAGGCTCCCGAGGACTTTCCTAACGAAGGTGCCGGCTGGGTGGAGCTGGCCCGCCAGCGGCACCTGGCCCAGCTCGGCTACACCGACGGACTGATCGGACAGACCCTGGCGGCGCTGCGGTCCAGCGGCCGCTACGACGACGCGCTGCTCGTCGTCACCGCCGACCACGGGGTGAGCTTCACCCTCGGGGAGCAGGGGCGGGGCATGGGTGCGGTGCGGGCCGCGCCGGCCGAGGTGCTGTGGGTGCCGACCTTCGTCAAGGAGCCGGGCCAGCAGGCCGGTCGGGTCGACGACCGTAACTGGGAGCATGTCGACCTGCTGCCGACCATCGCGGCGCACGCGGGCATTGACCTGCCGTTCGAGGTCGACGGCCGATGTGGCAGCTGCCCACCCCGGGAACGGGCGGACAAGCAGTTCCGGGACGTTCCGGGTCAGCCGGTGACGGTGCCGGGCCCGGCGACGTTCACCGCCCTGACCACCGGCCAGGCCGGTCCGCCGTTACCCGCGCCGCTGGTGCCGGAGCTGGTCGGTCGCGCGGTCGCCGAGCTGCCGGTCACTGACGACGGTGATCGCGCCACCATCAGCAACGCCGACAGCTACACCGACGTCGACCCGGCAAGCGGTAACCTGCCCGCGCTGGCGTACGGCGAACTGCCCGACCGGGTGACGACCGGTGCTCCGCTCGCGGTGGCGGTGAACGGGCGGATCGCCACCGTGGTGCCAGCGATGGCCCCGGACGCCGAGGGGCGGCGATTCGCCGCACTGATCACCGACGAGTCGTTGTGGCGCCCCGGTGACAACCGGGTGGAAATCTTCGAGGTGGTCGGTGACGGTACCGAGCTGCGGCGGCGTACCGACTGACTAGTGCTTTCATCCGTTTCTGGGGTGTTTGGTTGGCGACCGGCCACCGGATCGGGTGACGCATCCCTCACCCTCACCTGCTCGCTGCGGCAGCGCACCACCGCAGGATTACGGTAAGAAATGAGGCACTCGACGAAGATCTGCCGGCGAAGTGAGGGACCATATGACGGATGTGAAGCTGGACCATCCCGGTGGCCAACTGTCGATGCCGGTGCAGCCGGCTATCGAAGGTCCGCCCGGGATCGAGGTCGGGGCGCTGCTGAAGGAGACCGGTCACGTCACGTTCGACCCGGGCTACGTCAACACCGCCTCCTGCGCGTCGGCGATCACCTACATCGACGGCGATGCCGGGATCCTGCGCTATCGGGGCTACCCCATCGACCAACTGGCCGGCAAGGCGTCCTTCCTTGAGGTCAGCTACCTGCTCATCTACGGCGAACTGCCGACCAGTGACGAATTGGCTGCTTTCAGTGAGCGGATTCGGCTGCACACGCTGCTGCACGAGGAGATGCGCCGGTTCTTCGACGGCTTTCCCCGGGACGCGCACCCGATGGCGGTGCTCTCCTCCGCAGTGAGCGCGCTGTCGACCTTCTACCAGGACAGCCTGGATCCGTTCGACACCGACCACGTCGAAATCTCCACCGTGCGGCTGATGGCCAAGGTGCCGACCATCGCCTCGTACGCGTACAAGAAGTCGATCGGCCAGCCGCTGCTCTACCCGGACAACGCGCTCGGCTACGTGGAGAACTTCCTGCGGATGACGTTCGGTGTGCCGGCCACCGAGTACCAGGCCGACCCGGTCGTCGCGCAGGTGCTGGACATGCTGTTCGTGCTGCACGCCGATCACGAGCAGAACTGCTCCACGTCGACGGTGCGGCTGGTCGGCTCCAGCAACGCCAACCTGTTCGCCTCGGTCTCGGCCGGGGTCAACGCGTTGTTCGGGCCGCTGCACGGCGGTGCCAACCAGGCGGTGCTGGAGATGCTGCAGGAGATTCACGCTTCCGGCGGCGACGTCCAGAACTTCGTCCGGCGGGTGAAGAACAAGGAGGCCGGGGTCAAGCTGATGGGCTTCGGCCATCGGGTCTACAAGAACTACGACCCGCGGGCGGCCATCGTCAAGCAGGCGGCGCAGGACGTGTTGGGCCGGCTGGACAAGCCCGACCCGTTGCTGGACATCGCAATGCAGCTGGAGGAGATCGCGCTCGCCGACGACTTCTTCGTCTCCCGCAAGCTCTACCCGAACGTGGACTTCTACACCGGGCTGATCTACAAGGCGATGGGCTTCCCGCCGAAAATGTTCACCGTGCTGTTCGCCCTGGGCCGACTGCCCGGTTGGATCGCGCAGTGGCGGGAGATGATCGCCGACCCGACCAACAAGATCGGCCGGCCCCGGCAGCTCTACGTCGGTCCGCAGGAGCGTCAGTTCGTCCCGGTCGACCAGCGCTGAACCACATCGGCGGGGTCGCCTGCGGCCGCAGGCGACCCCGCCGAAGTGGGCTGACGGGTCAGTCGGTGCGCGGGTCGGACGGGTGGTCGGGCTCCGGTCGGCCACCAGCGTGGCCGGTCCGCCTCACCGGGTCCGGGCGCAGCCAGACCGCGGCGAAGGGCCCGACCTGCACGACGGCGGACGCCGGCTGACCGTGCAGTGGCGCACCGTCCGCCGTGACGGCCCCGAGGTTACCGACGTTCGACCCGCCGTACCACTCGGCGTCGGTGTTGATTGTCTCCTGCCAGCGGCCGGGCTGCGGCAGTCCGATCCGGTATCCGTGCCGGGGCGCCCCGGAAAAGTTGACCACGCAGGCCAGGACGCTACCGTCGCGGGCGTGCCGGAGGAACGAGACGACGTTGGCCGCCCGGTCGGTGTGGTCGATCCACCCGAACCCGTCCGGTGTCACGTCCAGCTCCCACAACGCCGGGCACTGCCGGTAGACCGCGTTCAGGTCCCGGAGCAGGTTGCGTACCCCGCCGACCGCCGGGTCGGCGGCCAGCGACCAGTCGAGCCCGCGCTGTTCGCTCCATTCCTGCTCGTCGGCGAGTTCACTGCCCATGAACAGCAGCTGCTTGCCGGGGAACGCCCACATGTAGGCCAGCAGCCCGCGCAGTCCGGCCAGCCGCTGCCACCGGTCGCCGGGCAGCTTGGCGGTCAGCGAGCCCTTGCCGTGCACCACCTCGTCGTGGCTGATCGGCAGCAGGAACTGCTCAGTGTGCGCGTACGCCGTCGGCCAGGTCATCTCGTCGTGGTGGTGGCTGCGGTGCACCGGGTCGCGGGCCAGGTAGCTCAGCGTGTCGTGCATCCAGCCCATGTTCCACTTGAGCCCGAAGCCGAGCCCGCCCCAGTCGGTGGGTTTGGTGACCCCCGGCCAGGAGGTGGACTCCTCAGCGATCATCACGACGCCCGGATTGAGCCGGTACGCGGTCGCGTTGAGTTCCTTGAGCAACTCGATCGCCTCGGTGTGGGCGTTGCCGCCGGAGTCGTTGGGCAGCCACTGACCGGGCCCTCGCGAGTAGTCCAGGTAGAGCATCGAGGCGACCGCGTCGACCCGTAGCCCGTCGATGTGGAACTCCTCCAGCCAGTACAGGGCGTTGGCGACGAGGAAGTTGCGTACCTCCCGTCGGCCGTAGTCGAAGATCAGGCTGCCCCAGTCGGGGTGCTCGCCACGGCGCGGATCCGGGTGTTCGTACAGCGCGGTGCCGTCGAACCGGGCCAGGGCCCAGGCGTCGCGGGGGAAGTGCGCCGGGACCCAGTCCAGCAGCACCCCGATCTTGGCGCCGTGTAGTCGGTCGACCAGATGCCGGAAGTCGTCCGGAGTGCCGAACCGGGCGGTCGGCGCGTAGTAGCCGGTCACCTGGTACCCCCAGGAGCCGCCGAACGGATGCTCCATCACCGGCATGAACTCCACGTGGGTGAAGCCCAGATCCGACACGTAGGAGACCAGTTGGTCGGCCAGCTCCCGGTAGCTGAGCCCGGGTCGCCACGAGCCGAGGTGCACCTCGTAGACGGACATCGGCCGGGCGTGCTGGTCACCGCGCCGGTTGCGCAACCAGTCCGCGTCCTGCCAGACATACCCGGACTGGTACACCACCGAGGCCGTCCGGGGCGGCACCTCGGTGGCCTGCGCCATCGGGTCGGCCCGGTCCGCCCAGGAGCCGTCGGCCCCCTGGACACGGTACTTGTACCGCTGCCCGGCGACGACGCCCGGCACGAAGCCGGCCCACACACCACCGGATCCGAGCCGGTCCAACTCCTGGCCTTCGTACGGGCCCCAGCCGGGGCCGTCGCCGATCACCCGGACCCGGCGGGCGTTCGGTGCCCACACCGCGAACCGGCAACCGCCGGGCAGCGGGTGGGCACCGAGCATCCGCCACAGTTGTTCGTGGCGTCCTTCGGCGAACAGGTGCAGGTCGATGTCGCCGATCGTCTCGGTCAGGGCAGCCTCCCGGATAGCGGTCATCTGCTCCCCGCGCCGGCGAGGAGGTTCCCGTCCGGGATGACGATAGTGGCCTTCCCGTGCGCCATTCGGGCGGACGCCCGTTCGGTGGCGAACGCCGAGGACTGGACGATCGCGGCGGAGTAGGTCGCTGCGGTGCGGTGCGCGATCGCCGCCCAGCCGTACTGGTCGTGGACCATCCGGCGGGCCTGCCGGGCCACCCGCCGGGCCAGCGTCGTGTCGGCCAGCAGGGTACCGACCGCGTCGGCCAGTCCGTCCGGATCCTTGGGTCGGAAGGTCATTCCGGTCACGCCGGGTTCGACGATCTCGGCGAGTCCGCCGGTGGCCGACACGGCCACCGGCGCGCCGGCCGCCGCCGCCTCCAACGCCACCATGCCGAACGGCTCGTAGACGCTGGGCACCGCGAAGCAGTCCGACGCCGCCATCAATGCCGGCAGGTCGGTGCCGCCGAGGAAGCCGGGCAGCGTGACCGCGTCGCGTAGCCCGAGCCGGTCGATGTCGGCCTCCAGCTCGGCGCGGTACGGACCGTCGCCAGCGATCACCAGCCGGACGTTCGGGTGCTGGCGGCGTAGCCGGGGCAGCGCGGCGATCAGGTGCTGGACGCCCTTCTCGTAGACCAGCCGGCCGACGAACGACACCAGCGGCCCGTCGCTGGCGAACCGTGCCCGGGCGGCGGTGACCGCGTCCGTCGGCACCTGCCAGCGGCGGGCGTCCACCCCGTTGGCCACCACGTCGACCCGGTCCGGGCGCACCCCGAACAGGCTCAGCACCTCGTCGCGCATGTAGCCGGAGCAGGTGATCACCCGGCACGACTCGTGGCCGAGCCAGTGTTCGATG
>NZ_JBHMIP010000020.1:0-130923 GCF_048060245.1 Micromonospora sp. LOL_014 | reverse complement strand
GCCGCCCCCACGACCTCATCACGACCGTGACCAGCAGTTACCCCACTACGCAATGACCCTGTGCTGCAGCAGCCCACCCTCGCCGGACAGCTGCAGCCCCTGCTCACGGACCTGTGTCACCAACTGTGACACCAAAGCAGGGTCGACACCCCCTGGCGTCGCCTTCGTACGTGGCCGCTTGGCCTTCTCATCACCGGGCACAGCGGCAGTGTCCACCGCGTCGGTCGTGATCGTCATCAGGTGCTACTCCCTTGATCGGAGTTACACCGTTGTTTTTACAGTCCCACACCCCACACGACCTCCCCATCTGGGTTGCTGGTGCGCCCGGATACCGTGTGGCAAGCAATCTGCGAGTTGAGGGCCATGAGCCGATCTTCGAGTATGGGGTGGCAGCCGTGCGGCGTGATTGTCGCGGACCGAGGGATGGAGTTCGAGTGCAGACTGACCTAGATCCGGCTGACGAGCCGGCCAAGTTCGCGAGCGAGGTGAAAGGCGCGTCAGACGCCGAGCTGGAGCAACTCATGCGAGGAGACCGGCGCCCGGTAGTGGTGGACGGAATCTTTCGTACCATGCCCGACGTGTTCCGGGCCGATCGGGCAGGATCCTTGCAGGCGATCGTCCACTGGAGGATCTCAGGCCGGACCGACGGTGGTGAGGACGTCTACGAGATGCAGATTGCCGATGGCCAGTGCAGCGTCAGCGCCGTGGTGCAGCGGCAGCCGACCCTGACCGTACGTCTCGACGGGGTCAACTTCCTCAAGATGGCCACGGGAAACGCCAATGCCCGTATGCTCTTTCTGCGCGGCCGGTTGAAGGCTCGCGGTGACCTCGCGCTCACCAACCGGCTGCCGAGCCTGTTCAATGTGCCACCGCCGTGATCGCCTCCGACCGAGGACCAAGGCCCCGGCTAGCGCGTCAGGCGGCGGCGCTGCGCTCGTATCCGAGCCTCGTGACGCCTGGCGCCTCGCTGATCCACTCCATTGCGTACTTGCGCACGTCGAGCAGGGCAAGGAGCACCGGGGGAGCCAGGTCCTGAGATGGCCGCAACTCCAGGTTTGTGGCGATCGTCGAGTCGGCCTGGACTGTGAACGGACCATAGGCGGCGACCGACACCGGCCGGTCGGCGAGGCCCGCCCCGGTGCCGGCGTAGGCCCCGTCCAGTGAGACAGACTGGGCGAGCAGGTGCCAAGTACCGAACGGCACCTGGTTGAAGACGACCTGGCCGGGCTCACTCAGTACCGCGCAGCGCACCGGTCGGCCTTCCGGAATTCGGTGGGCGAACATGCCAACAAATATCACCACATTATCTGGCTCGAGCAGGCGTAGTCGGCAGGAGATCCGGGCATTGGAACGGCGGTCCGTGCCGTCGACAGCGGTCGGAGTAGCGGCGTGGAAACCGGCGCGGCGTCGATACGCTGTCGGCGACATGCCAACGCTGCGGCTGAAACGTGAACTGAACGTACCGACGCTGCTATAGCCGACCTGCACGCTGATGTCCGCAACGTTCATCGACGTGGAAACTAGCAGATTCTTAGCCCTTTGTAGCCGCAATGCCGAGAGGAAGCGACCGGGTGGGACGCCGGTCAGTCGCTGGAAGATCCGTGTGAAGTGGAACTTGCTGAACATCGCTGCGCCGGCCAGGTCGTCGATGGTTAACTGCTCGCCCAGCCGCTCATGCATCACTTCGACTGCCCGCAGCACAGCTCGTACGGAAACGTCCTCCATGATTCACATCCCTCGATGGTCATTGATGGCCCATGAATAAGAAGAGCAATTAGAACGGCGTATGGCTTCCGCCTCGCTGATAAGTTGCAAACCAGCCGCTAGAATCGTCTTCGGACATGAGCCTCATCGACTTTCGTGGACCACTTTGATCTCCGACTCAACGCTAGCCGACCCCTCGGGGGAGATCAATACTTTCCGCCGATGACCCGCGCGCGCAGCGCACGCATGGAGTAGAGGTAGATACTGGCGCTCACCGCTATCTGCAATTGTCAGCTCCAATGTGCTAGCAAATTGAGAGCGCTTGCGAGCGGGCATGCGGCGCTACGAGGACGTGCCGTCCGATAAATAGTCCCGCCTGGATCTTCCGTTTCGTACAGGTGCCATTTGGTGCTACCAGTATTCAGGAAGCGCCGAAAGCCGAACATCCCGGCCCGAATCGGGCCGGCGGGTGGCATTTTGCCGCAACGTGCCGGCGCTGCGCGGCAGCCGGGCATCCGGACTCGGTGTCGCGAGCCGACCTGATTCTGATCGACCAGTCAAATATCCGCGTTTGTCCGGATCTGACACCATGATCTGAGCGCGGTTCGCCAACGTACAATCGCCCCCAACTAGGCGGGGCGAACTCGGTCTTGAACAGATCGCCGACGTCGTGCAACGAGCACCGGCACGGGCGGGCGACCGTCGGCATGGGGATACGGGGGTTTTTGTATGCGTATATCGGATCTGAGCAGACAGGCTGGTGTGCCGGTACCCACGATCAAGTTCTACCTCCGAGAACGCCTGCTCCCGCCCGGTGAGCCGACCGGCCGAAACCAGGCCATTTACGGCGAGATGCACCTTCGCCGGCTACGGCTGATCCGTGCGTTCACCACCATCAGCCAGCTCGATCTCACCTCGGTCCGGACGCTGCTCACCGCGATCGAGAACGAAGAGTTCCCTTTGCCCGAACTCTTCGAGATCGTCAACCGAACACAGCTCCCGCAAGAAGATTCCCGGCCGGACAACGCCGAAGCGTTGCTCAGCGCGCGCGACGATGTTGAACAACTGATCGAGGAGCGCGGCTGGCGAGTCGACCCGGACGCGCCCGTCAGCGCTCATCTGGCGCAGGTACTGGTGGCGCTGCGCCGGCTGGGCTGTGACTGCGATATAGGATTTTTCACCGCTTATGCCGAAGCAGCCGAGCGTCTGATCGTACGGGAACTCGACCTGCTTTCGCTAGAGGGCCCCGATCGCGCGGCTGCGGTCGCGCGCAGCGTCCTGCTCGAGGTCGCGCTGATATCAACGCGTAGGATGGCCTTGGAGCACCACGCCGAGCTACGGTTCGGCTGACCGCTGAAGCCAGTTTTGCCTGCTCGATCGCGAGTTCGAAGTCGGCATCCGGGTCGTGTAGCAGCCTTTCCGGCGGCGATCGCGTGCTGATGCACCTTCGGGTCGCGATTGGTCATGGCGACATCGACTGTCGACCCGATCACCTCGCCGCGCGCGATCAGCGCCGGGCTGAGGCTCAACCGCATCTCACGTCCGCCCGCCCGAGCTGTGTCCCCTGCATCAGGGCGGTTGCGTGTTGACCGGAGGTTGCTTGAGCTGGGACTTGCGGGGTGTGTGGCCGAGTCGCTCGCCGAGCTGGACGGCAAATTCCTACGGGTCACGCCGCCGTGGGCCGGTGGCGCATGACCGGGTTCATCGCCAACGACGAGCCACATACCGTTCGCCGGTTCCTGGCCAGCTACGCCTCTCCGACGGGCCTGTAGGGAGATCTGTGTAACGGATGTCAGTAGAAGCCCGTTATGGCCGGTGGGTGCCGGTCGACACAGTGAGGACCAGTTTCGATGACACTCTCAACGGTAGAGCGGTACGACCCCGGCGTCGATGTCGACGCGGAGGTCGCGGCGTTGACGCGGCGGATCGCCGCTGACGGGCCGCGGGCTGCCTTTGGCGGCGGCGGTGCCGGACGAGGCGGCGGCGCGTGAGGCGGCCCGCCGGGCGGTGGCGGATCTGATCGACAAGCAGGCACTGGACGCGTTGCTGGCCCAGGTCAAGGGTGACGGCCTGCGGCTGACCGGGCCAGGGTCCAGCGGGCCTCGTCCCAACCGTGCACGACCGGCCCCTCGTCCAGGAACCGACAAGCTGTCGCCGCTGCTCCGCGGTGAGTTTGCAGTCGGCTCCACCAGGCCCGGCCGAGGCCAGCGCCTCGACTCCGCCTACGATCCACCGCCGTCGCCGCCCACGCACCGACTTCCCCGAAACCCGCAGCTCAGATGCGATCTCTGCGGTCGGCCGGTCCTCAACGAACGTGGCCACGGCCCGTTCCCGGACCGCTTGCCGCCGCGCCCTGGCCGCTGCGTTCAGTCCTCCAGCAGCTGGATACCTCAGTAACTGGATGGGTCCGTGGGACCCTGGAAGCTGCAGGCGCGCCAGGTGGGTCAGGCGGTTGTCGAACGGCACGGCCGGGTCGGTGATGAACCGCAGGTAGTCGGCGCGTCGGTCCCGTATTCGCACGAACCGGGCGTCGATGGCCTGAGCGGCGAGGTCGGCGACCTGCCCGGTGGCGGTGTCGACCACGTAGACCAGTTCGCGTAGCTCGTGGGCGTTGCGCAGGGTGTGGACCGCGTCGGTGTAGGTGCCGGAGCCCACGCGTCGTGTGCACGGCGACGCCGGCGAAGGCGGGCAGCACCCCGGCCGCGTTCATTCCGTCGGCACCGCGTCTGCGGTCGACCTTCAACAGCACGTCGGTGTGCGTGGAGGCGGAGTGCAGCCAGGCGAGGCGACCGTCGGCGCGCATGCCGGTCTCGTCGAAGCAGACCACTGGGGCGGCGGCGACCCGTCCCGGATCACGGGCAGAGCGTGCTCGATGATCCCGAGTGCGCCGCGCTTGACCCAGCAGGCCACCGGTCGCCGCGGCGACCGGGACGCCGAACAGGTCCCGCACCGCGTCCGCGGTCCTCGACACCGACAGGAACTGCCCGTGCGGCAGGTATACCCCGGTCGCGGCCAGACGCGGCCCGTACGCCGCCGGCGCGGTGGCCCCGGCCGGCGCCACGCCAGCGATGTGGCGCCCACACCCACAGACCAGCGTCACGATCTGATGCTCGGTCACCACCAGTTTCGGTTCGGGACGTCGAACACCTGACGGCGGGCCACGCCCACCACGTCAGCGCCGGTCAGCCCGTCACGCGCAGCCGGCGCACACCGCCGGCTCGTGCCGCACGACCACGTCCGGATCGGCTACCTGGGACAGGGTGGTGCCCTCGCCCCGGCCGGCGACCCGAACGACCCCGCAGCGACTTCGGCGCCGGCTTGGCCAGCCCGTCACTCGACGGCGGTCTCGACGAGTTGCCAGACGACTGCTTCAACCGGTCCTCAAGCTCAGCGATCCGCGTGAGCGCCTGCTCCAGCCGCACGGCCAGCCCGGCATTCAACGCCAACAACTCGTCCTACGACGGCGGCGGATCGGCGGACTTCGCTGGCCAACCTACCGGCCTCCACAGCAGACAGCATCACCGAGATTCGGCACCTATCTAGTTGCGATACCTCATCACCTCGACCTGCCCAACCGATCGATCCGGATCACGCCGACAAGGCGACGAACATCTACCTTTCAAGCTCTGTAGCGGCGGGTCTCGAGTCCGACTCGGATCGACGGCGGCCCGCTGTGCTTGTGGCTCGCAAGTGCTGGTTGCGCCGCTGGCACCGGGCGATGGTAGTGTGCGGACACTATGGGCGATGCACGTGAGCCTCGGTCGGAGTGCCCGATCAACGTTGCCGTCGAGGTGTTCGGCGATCGCTGGAGCCTCCTCGTCCTGCGGGACATCGCCTTCGGAGACCGCCGCTACTTCCGGCAGTTGCAGGCCAACTCGCTCGAGGGAATCGCCTCCAACACGCTCGCCGATCGACTCAAGCGACTTGTTGAGGCGGGGCTGCTCACCCGGGAGGACGCCCGCCCCGGCCAGCGGGCACGCTACAGCCTGACCGAACCCGCGATCCAAGTCGTCCCCGTCCTCGCGCAGCTCGGCACCTGGGGGCTTCGCCATCGACCCACGCGTTCCGCGCTACGCGCTCCCGCCGAGTTGTTCACTCAGGGCGGCCCCGCGCTCTGGCAGGAGTTCATGGACGAGCTTCGCCATCAACACCTCGGCGGCTCCGCATCCCGAGTGCGATCACCGAGCGTCCGCAAGCGCCTGGCCGCCGCCTACTTTGCTGCCGCCAACTCCGCGTAACCACCCGGCAGCACCATGGGCGCTGGAACGTGCGCATGCAGGAAGTTGTGCGCGCAGGGTGCCCCGGCAACGACCTCCGCTGGGGGTGGGAAGGGACGAGCGCACCGAGGTGGTCGCGGATCTGCTGGCGCCGTGACTCGTAGTCGGGCAGACCGGCCGGATCGGGCCGGCTCAGGCTGATGTCGTCGGCGAGCGTTGCCGCGCCCGGCGCGGTGAGGCCGGTCAGTGCGTGCAATGTCGCCGCCGAGTGCCCGGGTACGAAGCCGGAGAAGTCGCGGGCCTTGGCGGCGAACACGGCACCCTGCGCCAGGTGCTGCCAGTGCTCGCCGGCCGCGCGGCGCAGCGCCGCCAGGCTGGTCGAGTCGCAGCCGCCGGCGAACGTGGCCGCCAGGCCCACGCCGCTCCGCAGGTCGGCGTGCCGCTCGACGGCGAAGGCCCGCACCGCGGCGTCGACGTGGTGCGCGATGCCGCCGTGGATGAACCAGAGCACCCGACTGATACCCTGGTCGACCGCGCGCGGGAAGTAGTCGGCCCGGCCCTGCCACGGATACGGCGCCGGGCGCTGCTGGCAGCGACCACCCGCGCGGTCTCGAAGTAGGCGCGGTCGAAGCCGTAGCCGTCGATGGCCAGCCAGCTCATGGTCGGGAAGTACGGCGTGCCGGTCGGGTCGGGCAGGACGCCACGCTACAACGGGCGGGGCAGCCGGGCCATCGCGACCGATGCCGATGTAGGTGAGGAAGGTGTGCGGCAGACCTGGTCCGCGCAGTAGCTCCCGGGTGCGGGTGCCGCGACCGGCGGCCATCGCGTCGCGTACGGCGAGCGCCATCGTGGCGCCCTCGTGCGCGAAGCCGCGCAGTTCGGCGTCGACCATGTCGAGCCGGCGCTCCAGCCCCCATCGGTCCTTGAGGTGGATACCCCATTCGAAGCCGCAGACGGCGTGCGGGATGGCCTCGAGAGTGCGGGGGCGTCGGTGGGGGTGACGGGAAATCCGCAGCCGGCGAAGCTCACGTCGCCGAACGGCGGAATCAGGACCAGCCTGCGCAGTGGACCTAGGACAGTCGACATCGGGATGACCTCATCACGCGATGTGCGGGTTAGACTTCATCGTGTTACGCGGCACCGGGCCTGCGCGTCTCCTGGTGTGCCTGGTGGGCAGCGGCCTGCTGCCGGGCTCCCAGGCGGCGGGCGGCCTCGAAAGCCGCCCAGCCGGCAACCTCCACAAGGGCCTCGTCGCTGGGCGCGTGACGCCGGAACTCGGCGACCGTCTCGTCGCCCATCTGGTGTGACGACACCGCGGTCAGCAGCGCGAACCGGCCGGCCGGCCGGTCGGCCGGACCGAGCCCGGCGAGCAGTTCTTCGCACCAGGCCGTGGAGATTCCGGTGTCCGCGCCGCGCCAGCCGTCGAGGTGCCCGGACACCACGGCACGGACTGTGGGGGTCAACCACCGCTCACCGGCCGCGTCGAAGACCGCGGCGGCCCGGGCCATCGCACCGGCGATGTACGGGCTACCCGCCGCCCATGCTGCGTCGGCCGGCGCGGGCGCGTCCGGCAGCAGTTCGAGCGAGCGGCCGGGCTCGCGGTGTGCGCGTAGCGTCTCGCGCAGCAGCCGGCCCAGGCCCTGCTTCATCCGCTGCCGCGCCCGCCCGGTGAGGCCCGGCGGGAGCAGGAAGCTTGCGAGAAAGACGTTCACCATCCGGGTCAGGTAGTGCATGGCGGTGACCGTGCCGATCAGCTCTGCCTGCTGCTGCGCGGTGAGCCAGGCCGGCAGCGGGAGACCGCCTGGCGCCTCCTGCGCGCCGCGCGCCCACTGACTGATCTCGCGCAACCGGGGATCGCGCAGTTCGCCGAACCGGTCGGCGGAGATCTTGTCCGCGTCGTGCTCGCCGGCCAGGTCGTACATGCTGCCCGAGTGCATGTCCACGCAATACGGGCAGATCGTGGCGACCGCGACGGCCGCCGCCGCGGCCTCCTTCGAGCCACGGTCGAGGGTGCCGCTGACCAGCAGCGGTTCGCGCATGAGCATCCAGTACGCGGCAAGCACCTGGGGAGACGGCGAGTGCATGAGTGCCGGCGGGATCACCAGGCGCATCTCCTCCGCGACCTGTTCGTACACCCGCTCGACCAGGCCACTTGCCGAACGTGCGGGCACCGGGGTGACATGGCGGACCTGACGTTGCACGACTGAGGCTGCGACGCGGCCGACGATCATGACGACTCCTTCCGCCTGAGTGGCCAGTATCAGCAGATCCGGGCACCGAAAGCCCGCGCCTGAGGCAAGGGCAGCAATATCGAACAAACATTTGCCCGAAACTGTCGAGATTGAAAATCTCTGATATCCAGTAACTACTTCAATATTGCGCTGGCCACGCCGTTCAGGCCCACGCAGGTTGCTTGCCCAACTCGGCCGTGGTTAGCCTGATAGGCAGATCGGGCACGGGTAGAGCGCGACACGAAGCTCGCCCGATCACCCACCGTCTCAGATCTGTCAAATGCCAGAATCGATCCTTGCTGCGCGGTTTCTGACTGAGGGAGCAAACAATGCAGGATACGTCTGAGAAGGCAGTTCTGCGCGCCATCGAGACGATGCATGAACGACTAGGCGAGCAATTGAGGGTCGATGACATGGCGCGGGCTGCCATGTTCAGCAAATTTCACTTCACGCGGATGTTCCAGCGGGTCACCGGCGTCTCACCCGGCCGATTCCTTTCCGCGCTGCGCCTCCAGCGTGCCAAGGAGCTACTCGTCTCGACGCCGATGAAGGTTGCCGACATCAGCGTCAGCGTCGGCTACAACAGCGTCGGCACGTTCAGTTCCCGGTTCAGCCGCAGCGTCGGCATGTCGCCCACCAGTTTTCGGCAGCGCGCTGGCTACGCCAGTGAGATCCTCGCCGACTCCGACGGCGTCCGCCTCAGCGACGCGAGCATCTCCTGCGGGGTGCAACCGGCCAGCCGGGACGAGAACACGCTGACGTTCGTCGGCCTGTTCCCCGGTCGCGTGCCCGAGGGCCGTCCGGTCCGCTGTGCGGTACTGCGCGACTCGCGGCACATCACCTTCAACCATGCACCACTGGGCCAGTGGTACCTGCTCGCCCAAGCGGTCTCGGCCGACCGGTGCCCGCCCGGGCTGTGTCGCGATCACGCAGACCGGCCGGTCTCCGTCGCCACTGCCGGGCCGCTCGTCGTCCGCTCCGGCAAGTCGATCTCGACCGAGCTCGAGCTGCGGCCGGGCCGGGCCCTCGACCCGCCGGTGCTACTCGCGCTACTCAACGTCCGCACCTACGCGCTGAGCCGGCTGACCGAGCAGAGCCGACCCGCCGAGGAGTACGCCGTCGCGGCCTGAGCACCCGCGCCCACCGCCAGTTCCTCGTGCTGGTCAGCACCGTGGCCAGCACGTTCGGCACCGGCGACCGCGCGACGGCACCGCGGCCCGCCCGCCTTCTTCGGTAGTGGATGGTTCCCGCCAATGTCCCACAATTCGCTCTCGGCATGCAGTAGTGCTTTCCAATATCTACATTCCGGCCGCGTTCGCAACGCTCCCGCCCCGCCGCACGACCGATACTTGAGGTTTACATCCACCCGCACCCTAGGCCAGCCTTCCGGGTAAAGCGACGGACATAACCCACGGCCCCGGCGTTGTTCCTCTATGTCTGACTTGATCATTGTTTGTCAGATGTCGTAGACGGCGAAGGTGTCGGCGCGGTCGTGGAGGTCACGGCGGGCGTGGGCGATGTTGGCGCGTCCGGCGAGGCGGAAGGTGTTCAGGGCCAGGTTGCGCATGGCGGCGACGTTGCGGGGAGCCGCACCCGTCCTGAGCTGGGAGTCGTCCTCGTTGAAGGTGACGTCACGGGTCCAGTGCAGGCGGGTTTCCACCGACCAGTGTCCTCTGACGTAGGCGTTGAGGTGCTGCGGTCCGGCCTGGGTGGCGTCGAGGCTGACGATGCCGTGGATGATCTGTTTGCTGGTGCGGATCCCGTCGAGTCCGCCGGTGTCGCGGCGTAGCCGGAAGACCTGGCGGGCTCCGGGGAACAGGGTGTCGTCGCAGCCGGTGACGCGGATCGTGCGGCGTTCGGTGCGTCCGTGTCCGCGATCGGCGTCGACGCCGGTCCGGTCGGCGAACTCGGTGTCGGTGCCGGACAGCAACGTGTGGGCGGCCCGCAGGGCGAGCGGCTGGTTCCCCTTCAGGATCAGCATGTAGTGGGCGTTCAACGTGCCGGTGATCAGCCGGGCGGTCTTCCTGTTGGTGTGCAGGGCGTCCAGGGTGAGCAGCATGCCGGCGACGTTCAGCGGTGTGAGTAGGTCCTCGGTCGCGGTGGCCTCGCCGCGTTTGTCGGCGACCTGGCGTTGGCCCAGGATCACGGCACGGTCGTGGGTGACGGCGGCGACCAGGAACACCTGCCCGGTAGGGGTGCGGGTGCCGTGCAGCAGTTTCCCGTCGATCGCGGCGGCGGGCAGCAGTCCGGCCGGTGCCGGGTGGGTGAACGCCCGGGTCGCGGCGCGGCGTTGTTCGCGTTCGGTGGGTTCGTCGACGCCGGCGGGGATCTGCGGGGCCGGGGTGTCGCCGCGTGCCACGTCCGCGGCGTAGCCGCAGGTCGCCGTGTCGAGGGCGTCGCCGTCGACGGCGGCCAGGACCCGCCGGAAGGTCCGTTCGCTCGGTACGAGGTAGCGGCTGGTCAGTGGGTCACGGCGGGCGCCGAGGCGGTGCGGGACGTCCTGTGGGGTCCGGGCTGCCCACTGCCGGATCGCGGTCAGGCTGTCGTTGCCGGCGACGAGGGTGGCACACGCGGTCAGGACCAGGATCACCAGCAGCGGATGGCGCCGTCCGCGCGGCCGGCGGGGGTCCGGCACCTGAGCCAGGCGTGCTACCAGGGGCGACGCCATCGACAAGGGATCGGCCGGGGCTGGACCGGCGGCGAGTTCGGCTTCCCACAACGCCAGATCGGCGAGGTGGTCAACAACGGGGTCGGTCA
This sequence comes from Micromonospora sp. LOL_014, assembly GCF_048060245.1. Classification (NCBI taxonomy): domain Bacteria; kingdom Bacillati; phylum Actinomycetota; class Actinomycetes; order Micromonosporales; family Micromonosporaceae; genus Micromonospora; species Micromonospora sp. LOL_014. The sequence continues at coordinate 120,014 of NZ_JBHMIP010000020.1, read as the reverse complement.
GGGAAGATGTCGTCACGAGCGCGGCTCCAGCGATGAACTTCGAGGCTAGTCACCCGCAAGATCATCAGGAGTCGCGCTCGTCCCGCAACTCAGCCGATGTCCGATTTTCAACACGGACAGAACCACCCAAGCCGGAACAACGCCGGGGCCGTGGGACATAACCAAGGCCGCTCGAACTCAGAATTGGCCGGAATGGGCTGCGATGGAGCAGTCAATCGAGGTGGCAAGCAACCGCGCAGTGACCACCATGCGCAACAATCTCGGCAACCCCCTGACCATTGATGACATCGCCCGCGCGGCCACGCTCAGCAAATTTCACTTCACTCGGGTGTTCCAACGGGTCACCGGGTCTCCCCCGGCCGATTCCTCTCCGCCTTGCGGCCACAATACGCTGAGCAATGTACGCCAGTCGAAACAGCACACCCCTATCGTCGCCCAGCGCTCGACGTCGACCACTGTCGCGATTCAGCCGTCCCGAACCCGCGCCGGGACCGACCATTCCAAGGCTTGCTGATCAACAAGCTGTGACAAGGAGGGATGAGGTTTTCGGCATCTACACCGTTTCAGGGCATTCGGGTCACGAGTAGCCGGGCGCCGCCGCAGTGGCGTTGAGCGCCTCGACGACAATCTCCTCCTCGTAGCGGAAGTGCGCGTCGAGCTCCGCGGTGAGCCGGTCCACCTCGTCGCGCAGCAGCAGCGGGTCGCCGGTCGCGGGATCGTAGTCGCCGACCAGCCGCTGGATCTCGCCCTGCAGGTGGGCCACGACCTTGTGCTCTTCGACAAGCTTCTCGAGGGCCGGCCGCAGGGCCGGGAACTGCCGCGCCAGCGCGGGGAAGACACCCATGTCCTCGCCGACGTGGTGCCGGTTGAGCGCGCCGCAGAAGGTCAGGCAGTGCGCCCGCATCTGCTCACCGAGCTCGGGCGCGGGCAGCCGAGGCGTGACGCCGTCGCCGGTAGACATGGCCTCGTCGACCTGGCGGCGCAGCTCGACGAGCTCCTTGCGGAGCCAGTCGTGCACCTCCACCAGCCAGTCGCCCATGCCCTTGACCCGCTCGGCGCCCGGCTCCGGGTCGAGCCGGTGCAGCACCACGACCGGGATCCGGCGCGTCGTGCGAGCCTGGTAGTCGCCGTAGCCGGGGGCCTGCTCCACCACCTTGGCCCAGAGCTTCTCATACTCGTCGCCGTCCGGGATGGCCGCCATCGCGCGGTACTTGTCCGTGCCGAACTCGACGGTCACCGCAGGGTCGTGCCGGATGTTGTGGTACCAGGCAGGGTTCTTCGGAGCGCCCATCGCCGAGGCCACGACGACCGATTTCCCGTCGACCTCCAGATAGCCGAGTGGCACTGTGCGCTGCTCACCCGTGCGTGCGCCGGTGGTGGTCAGCAGCGCCAGCGTGGCGTCCTGGAACATCCCGCCGACCTTGCCGCCGTTCTCGCGGAACTCCTCGATGATTCGACGCTGGAATTCGTTGACGTCGAAGTTGGCGTACGTTTCCGTCATGCAATCCCCATCCCCTGTGTGATCGGATGGAGGACGATTCCCAGCCAGGGACAGGCGCGATGAAACCCCGCAAGCCGTACGCGGTGGCAGACGCGGACTTCACCTGTAATCAGGATTGTCAGGGTCTGCGATCAGGTGCCGAATATGTCGGTCCTGTCAGGGCTGGAAAGCCGCTACCTCCATGCGTAGGCCCATACAGGGCTCGACCCAAACTACCATTCCTCGCGACGCACTGCAACGTGCTCGCGGCACCGTGGTCACGTGACCGAGCGGCGTACCTCGTCGAACGCCTCACGGAAGGCAGCACGCCAGGGACGCAGCGGGGCCATCCCCGCCGGCCACCACCGCTCGTGCCCCAGCACGCTGTACGCCGGCCGCGGCACCCGCCTCGCGAGCCGCTCGCTCGACGTCGGACGGACCGGGGCCGGAACGGCACCGAGGGCCGCGAAGATCTGCCGGCCGAACTCGTACCAGGTCGTGTCGCCGCCGCCGTGGTAGATACCCGCCGGTGCGTCCCCGCTCCACCCAACGCAGCCGAACCGCACGAGGTGGGCCGCCAGGTCACGGGCGCTTGCACCTGCTGGTAGTCATGGAGGTAGCCACCCGGCGGGGCCATCTCCTCGGCGTCACGGCGCACCCTACCGGGCAGCGGGTGACCCAGCAGGCCCGCGACCTCGCCTTCGACCTAGGCGAGCGCGCCAATCGGTCCCGCCGGACCATGATCCGTCCGCCGTCATCCCCACCGACAAGCCCATACGCCGCCGAAGACGCCTCAACGGGATAATCAACGAGTACCACCGAGCGGCCTGAAATGATCATCAAAGCACCAGTTCACCGCCGATGAACCAGTTTTGGCACGGGGCAGGGCCGCGCTGCTCAGGTTGAGCGGCGCGGCCCGTACGGCGGTTTCTGACTGCGGCTCGGCGCGGCACCGGCGGCGCTCAGCCCAGCATTGTCACCTGTGCCGGGGTCGACCGGTGGGTGGTGGTGCCGTCACCGAGCTGCCCGAACGTGTTGTCACCCCAGCACCACAGGCTGCCGTCGATGCGTGCCGCGCAGGCGTGGTAGGTGACGGAGAATCCGTCCGTCCAGGTGGTCGCGGTGCCGACCGATGCCGGGGTCGACCGGTGGGTGGTGGTGCCATCACCGAGCTGCCCGGACGAATTCTTGCCCCAGCACCACAGGCTGCCATCGGTACGGGTCGCGCACGACGAGTCGAGGCTCGCGTCCACGCTTGCCCAGTTGCTGGCGGTGCCGATCCGCAGCGGGGTGGTCTGGGAGCCGACGCCCCCGCCGATCTGGCCGTACCCGTCCTCACCCCAGCACCACAGCGTCCCGTCGACGCGGACCGCGCAGGTGTGTACGTAGCCAGCCGTCACCTCGGCCCACGTCGTCGCGGTGCCCACCTTCGTCGGTGTCGCCCGGTAGCTCAGGATGCCGAGACCGAGCTGGCCGTCCGAGCTACTGCCCCAGCACCACAGGGTACCGTCGGTCCGAACGGCGCAGGTGTGGGCGTAGCCGGTCGTGACGCTCGCCCAGGTGGTCGCCGTACCCACCTGCAGCGGGGTCGTCGCCTTGTAGGGAGACAGGCCGACGCCGAGCTGAGCGTGACGGTTCAGGCCCCAGCACCACAGGGTGCCGTCGGTCCGAACGGCGCAGGTGTGGTTGCTGCCGATGCTGACGCTCGCCCAGGTGGTGGCGGCGCCTACCTGCACCGGGCTGGTCCGTTTGGTGGTCGAGCCGTCGCCGACCTGCCCGCTGGAGTTGTTGCCCCAGCACCAGAGCGTTCCATCCGTGCGTACCCCGCAGGTATTGCCGCTACCGGCGTCGATACCCGCCCACGTGGTGGCGCTGCCGATCTGAACCGGACTGGTCCGGTTCGTGGTGGTCCCGTCGCCGAGCTGGCCGTAGAAGTTGTTGCCCCAGCACCACAGGGTTCCATCGGTCTGGGTCACACAGGTGTGCAGATTGCCGGCGGCGACCTGGGATGCCGACGTGGCGGCGATCGCCACCTCCCGCGCGTTCCGGTCGGCGGAGCCGACACCTGCAGTTGCTGCGCCCGCCGTGAACCCGATTGCCAATACGGTGATCCCGACGGAGGCCGTCACCGCGACAGCGGTTCGGGCTGCCCGCCGCCATCGCATCCGCAGCCAACTCTCCTGGCGTTCGTTCATGTCCTGTTCTCCCAGACATCGTCGGTTCCGGTGAGGCGGCGTTGCCCCGGCAGGTCACCAGCGACCCGCAACTACATGCCAGTGAACTATACATCGATGCAGATCGAACCCTTACCGAGGCCACGGGACACCGTTGCCAGTGACGGGAATGCCCCGCATGAGAGCACTGTAGGAATACGTCACATGAACGCGCTTTCCTGATGATGTATGGTCAGCCGCGCCACCAGGATCGCGGCGTAGTGCTGGCGGGCCTGCTACCGCCACCAGTACCTACGTGGACAGTGGCAGGCTGGTGGAGGACTGCACGACAGCACCGTCTGCCAGTCGTACGCTGAGGAATGCGACCTTGTCGGCGGCACCTCGCCACGGTTTCTCCGGACACTCCCCGGACATCGACCGAATGGCCGTTGCCTGACAGGTCGGCCACTCCGTCCGGGCAACTGCGACGGCGGCGATGGTGGGCCGTGCCGGCTACCGCGCGCCGAGGTGCTCGGCGGCGTACGCGGTGATCGTCTCGCGGAGGATCCCGGCGAGTTCTGCGCACTCGTCGGTGCTGATGGTCACCGGCGGCAGCAGCGGCATCACGCCGTCGGAGTAGCTGGTCAGCAGCCCGTTGTCCCGGCAGGCCAGCCGGAGCCGGTAGACGTCGCGCACCGTCCACGGCGTACCGTCATCGCGGTAGCGCAGCTCCAGGCCGAGCAGCATCCCCTCACCGCGTACGTCATCGACGTGCGGATCGTCGGCCACCGTGTCACGCAGGATGTCGCACAGCTGCCGGCCACGGTCGCGGACGCCGTCGAGAAACCCGTCGGCGGTGAGGATCTCCAGGACGGCGAGGCCGGCGGCGGCACCGAGCGGGTGCCCGTCGGTGGTGCTGCCGTTCGGGAAGCCGAGCCGGAACGGCGGCTCGGCGAGCGCGTCGAAGATCGAATCGGCGACCGCGAGCGCGGCAAGCGGGAAGTAGCCGGCACTGAGACCCTTGCCGAGCACGATCATGTCGGGCGGGCTGGGCAGCCGCTCGCTGACCGTCATCGCCGCGACCCGGCCGGCGCCGGTGGTCACCTCGTCGGCGACGACATGGATGTCCCGGGCCCGGCAGTAGTCGATCAGCGCCGCCAACTGGTCGACGCTGGCGGCATGCAGATAGTTGCCCATCACCGGTTCGACGATGACGGCGGTCACCTGCGACGCGCCGAGCCGGTCGACGACACCGGCGACGGCGTCGAGCAGTCCGTCGCCCCCGGCGACGTGCACCACACGGTCGTCCAGCGGCGCCGACCACTCGTGCAGGATCTGCTCACCGGTGAGCGCGGTGGCCAACGGCCCGGTGCCGTGATAGCTGCCGTGCACCGCGATGATCCGGTCACGGCCGGTCTCGCCGGTCATTCTGCGGTGGAAACGGGACAGCATGCCGGCCGCCTCGGTCATCTGGCTGCCGGTATTGCCGAACCGGATGTGCCGCAGGGTCGGCGGCAGCGTCGCGGCGAGGGCGGCGGCGTACCGCACGGTGACCCGGGGCGGATGCTCGTAGCGCATGACCGTGCCGGACGGCAGCTCGTCGAGCTGGCGGCGCATCGCCGCCTTGACCGGCTCGCACGAGTAACCGAGGGTGACGTTCCACATCGACGAGCGGGCGTCGAGGTAACGTCGGCCGGCCTGGTCGACGGCGTAGCTGCCGTCGCCGCCGACGAGGAACATGTCCGGGTCGGAGTCGGCGAGGAACTCGCCCATCGGGGTGATGCCGTGCCAGGCGTGGTAGGTGGACCGGTCGATCATCGGGTGACTCCTCGGCGGGCGACGGATACGACGCGTTCCTCGTCCGGCAGCAGGGCGGCGCTCAGTGGCGGGCTCACCGGCGCCGGGACCGGCGCACCGGCGAGCAGGTCGAGCCGGTGCGGCGCGACCGCGCCGGCCCGTACCAGATGCAGGCCGAGCGCGGACATGACGCTGACGCCGGCCGGGGCCTCGTCGACCAGGATCACCTGACCACCGACGGCCCGGACCATGGCGGTGACGCCGTCGAGGTCCAGCGGTGCGGCGGTACGCAGGTCGACCACCTGGGCGTGTAGCCCGTCCCGGTCAAGGACGGCGGCGGCCCGCAGGCAGGTGGCGACGGTGTTGCCGATGCCGACGAGGGTGAGGTCGCGGCCGGGGCGGGCGCGGCCGGCGACGCCGAACGGCAGCGCGGCGTCGGTCGGCTCCGGCTCGGGCAGCGACGCCCAGTCGGCGGCGTACAGCCGGGGCGATTCCAGCACCACCACCGGATCCGGGTGCACCAGCGCGGTGCGCAGCAGCCCGGCGGCGGCGTTCGGTGACCCGGGAACCGCGACGACCAGCCCGGGAATCTGGCTGAGCAGGCCGTGCGCGGCGTGTTCGTGCTGGGCACCGAGCTGCTCGCCGCCCTGGGTCAACCCGCGCACCACCACCGGCACGGTGAACTGCCCGTCGGACATGTACCGCCACTTGGTGGCCTCGTTGACCAGCTGGTCGAAGGCGGTGAACAGGAAGGCCGCGCGGGCGATGCTGACCAGCACCCGGCGGCCGAGCAGCGCCATCCCGACCGCCATGCCGAGCATGGTGTTCTCAGCGATCGGCAGCCGGACCATCCGCTCGGCACCGAACAGCTCGATGAGGTCGGGCTGCTGGTACGTACAGAACATGCTCATCGTGGGCTGGTCGGCCAGGGCGCCGCGGACCGCCCCGACGGACGGGTGCCGGCGGGTCATGCCACCGGCTCCCGCACCGTGACGGCCTCCGGCCAGGTGGCACCGGGCGGCCAGGCCGCGGCGGTGACCGCGGTGACCGCGCTCGCCGGATCCGGTCGGTCGGCGGCCAGCGCGTCGGTGAAGACCTCGGCCAGCTCCGCGGTGACCTGCTCGCGAATCTCGACGGTCCGCTCGTGGATCTCGGCGGAGAGTCCGGCGAGGGCCGCCTCGACGCGGGACAGCGGATCCTGGGCCAGCCAGCGCTCCCGTTCGGCGGCCGGACGGTACTCACCCGGCGGCTGGGGGCCGATCTGGGCATGGAAGTGCCGCAGGTAGGTGTGGGCGACAAGGACCTGCGGGCGGCCGGCCCGGCAGTGGGCCAGGGCCGCCGCCGCAGCCCGGTGCACCGCGGCCACGTCGTTGCCGTCGACCTCGTCGCAGTCCAGCCCCAGGCCGCGGGCGACCTCACCGGGGGTACGGTGCCGCACCAGGTCGCTCGGGGTGTGGTCCTGCCAGCCGTTCTCCTCGCAGACCAGCAGCAGCGGCAACCCGAGCACGGCGGCGACGGTGAGCGTCTCGTAGGCGGCACCGGCGCCGAACGCGCCGTCACCGCAGAACGCGACGACCGCCCGGCCGCTGCCGGCGGTCTTCTCTGCCAGCGCTGCTCCGGCCGCGATCGGCAGCTGTGCGGCCACAATGGAGCTGGCACCGAGCAGGTAGCGGGACCGGTCGGCGATGTGCATCGACCCGGCCTTGCCGCCGCAGACCCCGCCGACCCGGCCGAGGATCTCCCGGGCCAGCCCAGCGGCCGCCACCCCGGCGGCCAGCGCGTGCCCGTGGCACCGGTAGAAGCTCACCACCCACTCGTCGGGCTGCCGGGCGGCCAGCACCCCGACCGCGACAGCTTCCTGCCCGGTGTACGGGTGGACCGATCCGGGCACCTGGCCGGCGGCGGCGCACCGCAGAACCTGCTCCTCGAAAACCCTGATCCGAACCATCTCGCGGTACGCGTCCGACAGGTCCATCATCTGGGCGTTCCCCGTCCCTGCGCCGGCGGAGAACCATGCACCGGCCGCATCGGAAGCAATCATGATCACCTGCTGAATGTCGCTAATTATAGGTGACTGATCGACGCTGGTCGCAATACTGAAATTGGTCGGGTCCGGTCAGGATGTGGTCAGGATGTGGTCAGGTTGTGGGTGGCCACCCGCCGGGAAACGACGGTGACGGTGCCCAGAAAAGCAACGGCAGCGAAGCAGATCAGGGTGGGCAGCACCCCCCAGAGTTGCGCTGCGACACCAGCGAGCAGCGATCCGACCGGCACCGCCAGCACCGCGAGCGCCCGACTCAACGCGAGCACCCGGCCCAGCAGCGGGCCGGGTACCACGGACTGCTGCAGCGACACTGAGGCGATCAGCCAGACCGTGGCGCAGTACCCGAAGATCATCTCGTAGACGATCAGGGTCAGCACCGACGGCGTGACGGCGGCCAGCGGGATCAGCATCAGAGCGGCCCCGGCGAGCGGGGCGAACGCCGGGACCACCCGGGGATGGCCGAGCCGGGCGATCACCCGTCGCGCGGTGGCCACGCCGACGACGGCGGCGACGCTGTTCACCGCGAAGGTCAACCCGAGCACCCACGGCGACAGGTCGAGGACCCGGTAGGCGTACAGCACGTAGAGGCCGCCGATCGCGGACCCGCCGAGGTTCAGCGCGGCGGCGGTGACCGCGATCCGGACCAGCTCCGGACGGCCGCGTAGCGCCGCCACTCCGTAGCGCAACGCCCGTAGTGGATGTTCCGGCACCGGCGGCGTCCCGCCCGGCCGGGGCCGCAGCGCGGCGAAACCGGCGGCGGCCAGCGCCTGCGCCGCAGCGTTCGCCGACATCGCCAGCGCCCCGCCGAGGGTCTGCACCAGCCAGCCGGCCAGCGCCGGCCCGGCGATCTGGCCGGCCGACTGGGCACCGGCCAGCGCGGCGTTCGCCGGCACCAGCCGGTCCGGTTCGACCAGTTGCGGCACGGTGGCCTGCAGGCCGATGGTGACCAGCCCACCGAGGATGCCGGACAGGCCGGCCACGGCGTACAGCAGCGGCAGCGAGAGCACTCCGGCCAGCGCGGCGACCGGTACGGCCAGCACCACGGCGGCGGTTCCGGCGCTGGCGGCCATGAGCAGCCGGCGCCGGTCGACGACCCGGTCGACGACCACCCCGAGCAGCGGTGCGGCGAGCGCCTGGGCGCCGTACTCGAGGGCGAACAGGGTGGCCGCCGCCACCGGCGAGGCGTGCAGCGCCACCACCGCGACGGTCGGCAGGGCCAGCGCGGCGACGTGGGTACCGACGACGCTGGCGGCCTGAGCGGCGACGGCCGGGCGCAGCGGTCGATCCACCGCGATCGACGTGGCGAGACGGCCGGGCATGGGCACCACTCCTCGGCTCGGTCGGTCGGGTCACCTTCCCACAGCCGCGGTCGCCATCGGAAGTCACGGTGATCAAGGTAAATACCCTTCGCCCGTTTCCTGGCCGCGAACCGACCACTGGCCGGCCCGGTAATGCTTGCCGTTCCGGCGCGAGGTCATTTATGCTCATCACATCGTGCGCCGCAGACGGCGCGCATCCTCGCCGAGGCACACGAATCAGCGCACCGAGAATCTCCTGCTTGTCGTAATCCCGTGACCGACGATGGGCGGCAAGCCTGTTGGGGAGTTGCCAATGGCACTCATCGATGCCAATGATCTTGATTGCAACGAGTTGGCGTACCGCGTCTTCGGCATGACCCGCGACAAGACGCCGTGGCGCGCCGCGGACATCATCGCCGACGGGCCGGCTGACCCCAGCTGGGAGCGGGCCGAGCTGGCCTGGCGGATGTCCTCGCGCGGCTACTACGCCGAGCAGGCCGGGCTGGTCGCCGCCGCGACACTGGCCGCGCAGACCGAGGACGCGCCGCTGCGGTTCAGCCTCGCCCTGGCCACCGCCGACGAGGCCCGACACGCGGACGCCTTCTACCAGTACGCGAAGCTGGTCGGCGGCGGTGAGCCGGAGCCGGAAGCGCCCGAGCTGATGGAGCCGCTGGACACGGCGCTGACCCGGCTGCCGTACCTGGGCCGGGCGCTGGTGCACACCATGCTGGAGGGGTTCGCCGCCGACGAGTTCATCCTGCTGCACGAGGTGTTCGCCGGTGACCCGCTCGGCCTGCTCTACCACCACGTACGCCGCGACGAGATCCAGCACGTCGCGATCGGCCTGAACTACCTGGCCCGCGAGTCCGCCACGGGCGAGGGGCGCGAGCTGTGGCGCGAGTACGGGTCGCAGTGGCATGAGATCGGCATGCGACTGACCTACCTGGACAAGATCTCGGTGTCCCTCGCCGATTTGACCGGCCGCGAGCCCGACCGGCTGCGGCACTGGTTTCTCCGCCGGCACCGGGCCCGCCTGAGCGCCGGCGGAGTCGACATGGACGGAGGGAGGTGAAGATCTTGACCATCAAGAAGGTCACCATCAAGACGCCGGCTCACGGCACCTGCAAGTACCTGGTCCCGACTCGGAAGGCCGAGAAGTGACCGCGGCCGGCGAAGCGTGGCTAGGACCGCGTGGAGGGCCGAAGACGTGATCGGCCGGATGGGGCGGTCCCGCCCCATCCGGCGCACCTCGGTACGACGCGCTCACCAACTGGAGGCCCGGCCCATGTCCGTATGTCTGGTCGCCATGCCCTGGCAGGCCATCGAATCACCATCACTGCCGATCGGGTTGCTCAAGGCGGTGACCGTCGCCGCCGGGCGGCCCGCCCCGACGGCGTACCACGGCAGCCTGCGCTGGGCCGAGTTCCTGATGGGAAGCAGCGGCGGCGAGCTGAGCCCGGCCGACTACACCGAGGTCGCCGAGGTGGGCCTGTTCGACGGCCTCGGCGACTGGGTCTTCGCCGGGGTGCTGCACGACGACCCCGAGTTCGGCGTCGAGACGCTGCGCCGCTACGCGGCCGAGTACGGTACCGGCATAGCCGGCCCTACCGCGATGCGCCAGTACGCCGCCGACTTCGTCGAGCTGGCCGCCGCCGAGATCCTCGCCAACAATCCCCGGCTGGTCGGCTTCACCACCACGTTCATGCAGAACGTGCCGAGTCTCGCGGTCGCCCGGCGGATCCGCCAGCTCGACCCGGGCGTACGGATCGCGTTCGGGGGCGGCAACTGCGACGGCGCGATGGGGATCGCCCTGCACCGCAACTTCCCGTTCGTCGACTTCGTGGTACGCGGCGAAGGCGAGGTCGCGTTCCCGATGCTGCTCGACGCGCTCGACGCTGGTGACGACCTTGACGCCCGGCTCTCGCGGATACCCGGGCTGTCCTGGTGCCGGGCCGACGGCACCGCACGGCACAACCCGCAGGGCGCGCTGCTGCCCCCGGCACGCATCCCCACCCCGGACTTCGACGACTGGTTCGACCAGCTCGCCGCATCGCCGGTCGGCGAGTACATCGAACCCAAGCTGGTCCTCGAGGGCGCCCGGGGCTGCTGGTGGGGCGAGAAGCACCACTGCACCTTCTGCGGGCTCAACGGCACCGCGATGACGTTCCGGGCCAAGCCCGCCGAACGCATGATCGCCGAGATGACCGAGCTGGTCGGCCGGCACCAGACCCTCGACGTGATCATGGTCGACAACATCATCGACAACCACTACTACGCCGAGTTCCTGCCCCGCGTCGCCGCGCTCGGCTGGGACCTGCGGCTGCACTACGAGGTCAAGTCCAACCTACGGCCGACCGAGATCGACGCGCTGCGCGCGGCCGGGGTGGCCCACGTACAGCCCGGTATCGAATCGCTGGTCAGCCCGGTGCTCAAGCTGATGGACAAGGGCGTCTCCGGCGTCCACAACGTACGGACTCTGCGCGACTGCGAGTCCGCCGGGCTCACCGTGTCGTGGAACTGGCTGTACGGGTTCCCCGGTGAACGCCGCGTCGACTACGATTCGGTGCTGCGTCAGCTCCCTCGGCTGATGCACCTGCAGCCGCCGGCCGGTTCGTCGCGAATCCTGCTCGAACGCTTCAGCCCGTACTTCGAGAACCCGGTGCTCGGCTTCCCGACCCGCCGGGCCGCCCGGCTCTACCAGCACGTCTACGGCCTGCCCGAGAACGAGCTGGCCGACCTGGTCTACCTGTTCGACACCGAACCCGCCGGCCTGTCCGAGCAGGACGCCGAGCCGTTGAACGAGCTCCTCAAACGCTGGACCGACGGCTATCCGGCCAGCGCGCTGCAGCTGCTCACCGGCCTGGACGCCGACGAAATCGTGATCGTCGACCGGCGGGTCGGCTGGCCGGACCACGAACACCGCATCGCCGACCCCCGGCTGCGCCGCGCCTACGCCGAACTGGAGCACGGCCGTACCGTCCCGGCCCTGGCCGGGCGGCTCGCCGCCGCCGGGCTGCCGGTGGAGACCGACCGGCTGGCGCGGTGGCTGGCCGAACTCGACGACGCCGGGCTGGTCTTCGAGGAGAACGGCCGCTGGATAACCCTGGCGACCACCGCCGAACCGGTCAAGGTGGCTTGAGATGGGTACGGCGACGCTACTCACCGACCGTACCGATCTGGCCGCCTGGTCGCTGCGGACGGTGACCCTGCCGGAGCCGCTGGACTTCGGCCACTCCCCCGAGCAGGACCTGGCCCAGTTGCGTTTCCTGCGCGCGGTGACCAGCCACGCGGTACGGCTGCGCTGGACCCTGCGCGGGCGGCCGTCGTTCCCGCTGGACACCCACGTACACCTGGTCGCGCCGTCGGCCGGCACCGACCAGGCCAGCCGGGCCTACGCCGGCGAATGGGGCCTGGCCTACCGGTACGGCAGCTGCTACTACCGTCGCGGGCCGGGGATGGTGGTGGTCAAGGACGTCCGGCCCGGGGTCCAGGCCAGCCGGATGGTGATCACCGACGGCGCGGACGCGTTCCTGCGGCTGGCCGAGGACCCGTCCGGGGTGCCGGCGCCGGGCGACGTCGACGCGGCCGCCGTCGCCGTCGAAGCCGGGCTGGCCTGCGCCGCCGGCGACGCAGTGCTGATCCTGCCCTACCGGATGCGGCACTGGCCGGTGCCGCACGTGGCAGTGTGAGGCGGTTCGACCGTGACCGCCTCCGCGCCGCACGTCCCGCAGCCGCACGACCCGCCGCTGTACCCGTTCCGTGACTACGACGAGCTGGAGCTGGACCCACGGTTGGCCCGGCTGCGCGCCGAGTGCCCGGTGTCCCGGATCCGGCTGCCGTACGGCGGCGACGCCTGGCTCGCCACCCGGTACGCCGACGTGACGACGGTGCTCGCCGACCCCAGGTTCAGCCGGGCCGCCGCCTGCGGTCCGGACGTGCCCCGGCAGACCGAGGCCCCGCCGGTGGCCACCACCATCCTGGATCTGGACCGACCCGAACATGGCCGGCTGAGACGCATCGCGGCCAGCGCGTTCGCCCAGTGGCGCATCGAGCAACTGCGCCCGAACGTCCGGCAGGTCGCCGCCGAACGGATCGACGCGCTGCTGGCCGGCCCGGCACCGGGCGACCTGTACGCGGCTGTCGCGTTGCCGGTGCCGCTGACCGTGCTGTGCCACGTGCTCGGCGTACCGCTGGCCGACCGCGACCGGTTCCGCGCCTGGACGCACGCGCTGCTGATGCCCGGGCCGATGCCGGCCGATGAGTTCCGGTCGGTCGCCGCCGCACTGGAGGACTACCTGCGGGAGCTGATCGCGCACCGCCGTGAGTCGGCCACCGGCGACCTGCTGAGCATGCTGGTCCGGGCGACCGACGACGGCGACCGGATGACCGAGCAGGAGCTGGTGTCGTTCGGTGTGACCCTGCTCGCCGCCGGGTTCGAGACCACGGCCAGCCAGCTGGCCAGTTCGGCGTACCTGCTGCTGCGCCACCGGCGCCTCTGGGAGTTGCTGGGCCGGGAGCCGGACCGGGTGCCGGCGGTGGTCGACGAGCTGCTCCGGTTCGTGCCGCTCAACGGCGGCAGCGGGCTGCCCCGGGTGGCGACCGAGGACGTCGAGCTGGGTGGGGTGACGGTCCGGGCCGGGGAGGCGGTGTTCGCCTCGACCATCTCCGCCAACCGTGACGACGAGGTGTTCCCGGACGCGGATACCTTCGACCCGGACCGTCACCCGACGGCCCGGCATGTCACCTTCGGCTACGGTCCGCACCGCTGCCTCGGGGCCTGGCTGGCGACGATGGAGATCCAGGAAGTGGTCGGCGCGCTGGTCGCGGCGGCGCCGGGTCTGCGGCTGGCCGACCCGGACGGGGTACGGTGGCGCGCCGGGACCATCGTGCGCGGCCCGCTCGCGCTGCCGGTCGACTGGCCGACGGGCCGGACGTCCACCGGTGCGGCCGGCGGCGTACCGCCAGCCTGACCGATGTCAGTGGCCGACCCTGAGCTGCCCGGCGAGGGTGCCGTGGATTCGGGCGCTGGGCTGGTTCAGCTCGATGATCTCAGCGGTCTTGCCGCGACTGGCGTACTTGGTGGTGATGGCGTCGAGCGCGGCCACCGACGAGGCGTCCCAGATGTGCGCGTGCGTCATGTCGATGATCACCCGGTCCGGGTCGCCGGCGTAGTCGAACTGGTAGACGAGGTCGTTGCTGGAGGCGAAGAAGAGTTCGCCGTGCACCGAGTAGATCCGGGTGGTGCCGTCGGGGTCGAGCACGCTCGTGACCTCCACCATGTGTGCGACCCGGCGGGCGAAGATCACCATGGCGGTCAGGACACCGATGATCACGCCGATCGCGAGGTTGTGGGTGATCAGCACTGCGGCGACGGTGGAAACCATCACCGCGAGTTCCCCCCACGGCATCCGCTTCAGGGTGGCGGGGGCGACGCTGTGCCAGTCGAACGTCGACACCGCGACAATGATCATTACGGCGACCAGGGCGGCCATCGGGATCCGGGCGACGACGTCGCCCAGGGAGACGACCAGGACCAGCAGGAACACCCCGGCCAGGAAGGTCGACAGCCGGGTCCGGGCACCGGCCACCTTGACGTTGATCATCGTCTGGCCGATCATCGCGCAGCCACCCATGCCGCCGAAGAAGCCGGTGACGATGTTCGCCACGCCCTGCCCCCACGACTCGCGGGTCTTGTTCGAGTGGGTGTCGGTGATGTCGTCGACCAGCTTGGCGGTCATCAACGACTCCATCAACCCGACCAGCGCGACCCCGACCGCGTACGGGGCGATCACCTGCAGGGTCGCCCAGGTGTACGGGATCTGCGGCAGGACGAACATCGGCAGGCTGTCCGGCAGAGCGCCCTGGTCACCGACGGTCGGCACAGCGAAGCCGGCGACGACCGTGACGACGGTCAGCACGACGATCGCGACCAGCGGCGCCGGCACCGCCTTCGTCAGCCGGGGCAGCCCGACAATGATCACCAGCGCGACGGCGACCATCGGATAGACCAGCCACGGCACCCCGATCAGGTAGGGCACCTGCGCTGCGAAGATCAGGATCGCCAGGGCGTTGACGAAGCCGACCATTACGCTGCGCGGGACGAACCGCATCAGTCGGGCGACGCCGAGCACGGCGAGCAGCACCTGCAGCACCCCGCCGAGGATCACCGCCGCCAGCAGATAGCCGAGCCCGTGGTCGCGGGCTAACGGGGCGACGATCAACGCGATCGCGCCGGTCGCCGCGGAGATCATCGCCGGCCGGCCACCGCAGACCGCGATGGTCACCGCCATGGTGAACGACGCGAACAACCCGACCCGTGGGTCGACCCCGGCGAGGATGGAGAACGAGATCGCCTCCGGGATCAACGCGAGCGCGACCACCAGGCCAGCGAGGACCTCGGTACGGAACACCTTCGGGGACAACCACGACGGGCGGGACAGACGCGGCCGGAACGCCGCAGGGGAGAACGCAGACATACAGCCTTTTCCGATCAGGGCGCGCGGCCGCGCGCAGGGTCTCGTGTCGGGATTCGCGGACCAGCACCGATCCCGGTGGTCATGGCGACACGATCCGTCACGATCACGATGCCCCGAGAAGATGACCTGGTTGTTTCCTGGCGTCGTCGCCTCGGAAATCATCCCTCGCCGCGCCGGTCGACCAGCACGGGCAGCAGGGTGAATCTACCGTCGCGGACGGGTAGGGATGGACGCGGAGTGGCAATCGTCACCATTGCCGGATGGTGGCGCGGCGGCGGGGCCAGGACGCCGACCCCCACCAGTGGCGTGATTCGTATCGCGACTGTACACGGCCAGTCGGCACGTTGAAGTTCCATTTAGGTCGAATGGGATGGCGCCGCACTCCGGATCCGCTTACCTGACTTTTCCCTCTTTTGGGCATGCACCGGCCGGTGTATGGTCATGTCGGTCTCTCCCCCGGGGCCTGGTGCGACGGGCGGCGCACACCCGGATGTGACTCGTCCCCACGCGCAGATCGACGCATGCCTGACCGCGCCATCAGGAGGCACCCCACGATGCAACTGTCAAAGATGCCTGAGGGGTGCCGCCTTTGTTGAGCGGCAACCTCGTCACGTTCATCGGCGTGGCGGCCGCGATGGTCGTCCTGCCGGGAGCGGACTTCACCATGGTGGTACGCAACGCACTCGACAGCCGCAAACTGGGGCTGGCCACCGCCGGCGGCATCATCAGTGGACTGCTCCTGCACTCGTCACTGGCTGCACTCGGAATCGCGGCGCTGATGATTGCCTCAGCGACCGCCTACCGGGCGATCCAGTTCGTCGGCATGGGCTATCTCTGCTATCTGGGCATCCGGCTGCTCTGCAGTCGACCGAGAACGGACCCGCCGTCCGGCCGGGCGGTCCACGGCGAAAATGACGTACGCCGTCATCGTCGGATCCAAGGTAGCGGCGTCTGGCGGGCGTACCGGCAAGGCCTGGTGACCGATGTGACGAATCCCAAGGTGTTCGTGTTCTTCGCCAGCCTGATTCCGCAGTTCGTTCCTACCGGGGTGCCGGTCGGGCCGCCTACCGCCATGTTGGCTCTGCTGATCGTGCTACTGGCGATGATCTGGTATCCGATACTGGCGGTAACGGTCGACCGGGCCGGCGGCTTCCTCCGGCGACCGGTGGCCGCCCGCACGCTCAACGTACTGACCGGACTCACGCTGCTCGGGCTGAGCCTGCACCTCGCCACCGAACTGACGTTGCTGCTCGACGGCCCGGAGCCTCCCGCGCGCCTGGGATCGAGGTAGTCGGGCTGGAACGCGGTTCGCCGAAACCACCGAAGTTCATCTAGTGATATCGATGTGTTCACGCGCGTGTCCCGGCGCTGCCATCACCAACTCCAGCAACGCACCACTGCAGGTCACCGACGCCGACTAGGTCGTGATCACGCTCGCCACCGACACCACCAGCCGGCTCACCGACGCGACCGACTACGGCTATCCCGACCCGGACACCGACGAGCCGAACGCCGCCCTGTTCAGCCGCGCCATCGAGTCGGGCACGATCACGGTCGACGCTGTCAACGACGGCATCCGGGCAAGGACTTCCTCGACATCACCAGGGGAAGCCTCAATGTCACCGCCGGCGGTGACGGCATCAAGTCCGACGACACCGAGGCGGACCGAGGCCGGCTCACCATCACCAACGGCACCGTACGGGTTGTCGCCGGAGACGACGCCCGAGGTGAGTCGTCGGCAAACCTCGATCCCGGCCATGCTCACGATCGCCACCCAGACGCCGAGTCAACTATTCAATGCAGTCAGGCCATGGCGGATGTCTCGGCTGCGCGGCGGGAGGCACTATAGTCGACTGGCGGCGGATCGGCCTTGCCAGCCCTGCTCCGTAGGGGTTCCGTTGCCGCTCCGGCCGGAAGGCCGGAGTATCCACGGAAGGACTCCGATGACTGGCTCACGCATCCTCTCCGTTGGGCACTACCAGCCCAGCCGGATCCTCACCAACGACGATCTGTCCAACATGGTCGACACCAGCGACGAATGGATCCAGTCCCGGGTCGGGATCCAGACCCGGCACATCGCCGAGCCGGGCGAGACCGTCGACGAGATGGCGGCGCACGCCGCCCGCAAGGCACTCGCCCAGAGCGGCCTGTCCCCTGCCGACATCGACTACGTCTCGGTCGCCACCTGCACCGCCATCGACCGGTCGCCGAACATGGCCGCCCGGGTCGCCGCCCGCCTCGGGCTCGGCCACCCGGCGGTCATCGACGTCAACGTCGCCTGCACCGGGTTCACCTACGCGCTGGCCGCAACCGATCACGCGGTACGTGCCGGCGCGGCTCGCAACGCGATCGTCGTCGGAGTGGAGAAACTGTCCGACTTCGCCGACTGGACCGACCGTACGACGTGTGTGCTGGTCGGCGACGGCGCTGGAGCGGTGGTAGTGACCGCCGCCGACCAGCCCGGGATCGGTCCGGTCGTCTGGGGCTCGGTCCCGGAGATGTCCGACGCGGTACGGATCGAGGGGCGGTCCGGCACCTTCCAGCAGGCCGGCCAAGCGGTCTACCGGTGGGCGACGACGATGCTGCCGACCATCGCCCGGCAGGTCTGCGAACGGGCGGGGGTGGCCCCGGCAGACCTCGCCGCGATCGTGCCGCACCAGGCGAACCTGCGCATCATCAGATCGCTCGCGGAACGGATCGGCGCACCGGACGCGATCGTGGCCGAGGACGTCGTCGAGTCCGGCAACACCTCCGCCGGCAGCATTCCGATCGCAATGTCGAAGCTGGTGATGCGCGGCGACATACCGTCCGGCGCACCGATCCTGCTGTTCGGCTTCGGCGGCGGCCTGTCCTACGGAGGTCAGGTCGTCCGCTGCCCGTGACCGTCGGCTGTCACCGCCGGCACCGGCCACCGTCGACCGCCGCCATCACGGCGCCTCGAGCAACCGGGCCAGCTGCCGGGCCAACGCCCGGACCGTGGTGTTCTCGAAGGTCACGGAGAGCGGCAGCCGCAGCCCGGTGGCCAGGGTCAGCCGGTTGCCGAGCTCGACCGTGGTGAGCGAGTCGAACCCGACATCCCACAGTTCGCGGTCGACGCCGACCGCCTCCGGTGTGCCGTGTCCCAGTACCTCGGCGACATGCTGCTGGACCAGCCCGACGAGATGTTCCTCCCGTTGCCGGGGAGCCAGCCCGGCGAGCGTCGCCCGTACGTCGTCCGGTTGGCCGGCCGCCACCTCCGCCGGGTCCCCGGCCAGCCGCCCGGACCGCTGCCGAGCGGACTGACCGACGGCCGACGGCCCGGTCTCCGGCAGCAGGCGGGCCAGCCCGGTCCGCCGGTGCCCCGGTGGCTGCGGATACCGCCGTACCGGCACCAGCACCGGTTCGGGTCGACGGACTGCCTCATCGAACAGCGCCAGCCCCTGCTCCGCCGACAGGGCCGCCAGCCCGGCGCGTTCCATCCGGCGCAGATCCGTCGGGGACAGCGCGGCACCCATGCCCGAGCCGAGCCCCCACAGCCCCCAGGCAAGTGACAGCGTCCGCCGACCGGCCCGGTGCCAGCGGTACGCGAGCGCGTCCAGGGCCGCGTTCGCGGCGGCGTAGTTGGCCTGACCGGCACCGCCGGTCAGGCCGATCACCGAGGAGAACAGCACGAGATCCGCGTCCGGCGCCCCGTCGGGCAGCAGCTCGGCCAAGCGTACCGCAGCGTCTACCTTGGACCGCAGGACCCGGTCCAGCCGACGCGGGGTGAGCAGGTTGACCGTGCCGTCGTCGACAACGCCGGCGGCGTGCACCACCGCCCGTACCGGCCGGTCCGGCGGCACCTCGGCCAGCAGCCGACGGACCGCCATCGGATCAATCACGTCGCAGGCGACGGCGCGCACCTCGGCACCGGTGGCGGCCAACCGGGCCACCAGCTCGGCGACACCCGGAGCGTCCGGGCCGCGCCGGCTCACCAGCACCAGATGCCGTACGGCGTGCCGGTCCACGAGATGCCCGGCGAGCAGCGAACCGACCGCACCGGTCCCGCCGGTCAACAGCACGGTGCCGGTGGACCAGCGGACCGGGTCGACCGCCCGGTCGACGGCGCCGGCCGGCTGTTCCTCCGTCAGGCGTGGCACCGGTTCCAGCCCGGGCAGCAGCCGGCGACCCGACCGTACCGCCTGCTCCGGCTCGCCGGACGCGACCGCGTCGGCGAGCGCCTCGGCGAGGGCCCCCGGGCTGTCGTCACCGTCGTCCACATCCACCAGGAGGAACCGGTCCGGGTACTCGGCCCGCACGCCGCGCAGTACGCCCCATACGGCGGCCCCGGCCGGGTCCGCGTCGTCGCCCGGCTCGGTGGCGACAGCCCCACGGGTGACCACCACCAGCCGGCTGTCGTCCAGCGACTCGTCCGCGATCCAGCTCTGCACCAGGGCGACGATCCGCTGCGCGCTCGCCCGGACCGAGGCGGCCAGCCGCTCGCCGTCGCCGTCGTCGACGCCGCAGACCAGGACCACCTCGGGTGGGTTCGCGCCGGCCCGCAACTCGTCGTCGAGTTCGTGCAGCGACGCGTGCGCGTGCAACTGCAGCCGGCTCTTCACCGCCCCGGTAAGCCCGAGATAGTCGGCACCGAGCAGGCTCCACCGGCCGCTGACCGCCGGGGCGACGGACGGCGACGCCGACCGCCAGACCGGCCGCAGCAGCACCGGCCGGGCCGGCTCCCCGGGCGCGGCGAGCGTCCCGGCGGCGACCGGGCGGAAGATCACCGACGCCACAGTAAGCACCGGCCGACCGGCTCCGTCGGCGAGCAGCAGCGACCAGGTCAGCGGGGCCAGCCGCCGACCGTACAGGCGCAGCCGACCGGTCGTGGCGGCAAGCTGGCGTACGCCGTGCCAGGCGAACGGCAGCGGCGTGCCGCTGGACGCCTCGGCCGTCAGTACGGCCTGCAGCGCACCGTCCAAGACAGCCGGGTGGACGCCGTATCCGCTGTCTGCTGGATCGTCGTCGAGTTCGCCGGACAGTTCGTCGCCGTCGATCCGGAGCCTCCGGACGACCCGGAAGCGTGGGCCGTAGTCGAAGCCGCGGCCAGCTAGGTCGACGTACATTTGTCCGATGTCGACCGGTTGGCTGCCGGTCGGGGCGGTCGGGGCGGTCGGGGCGGCGTCCGCCGCCGGGTCGCCCAGCAGCGCGCTGGCGTGCCGGGTCCACCGCCCGCCCGGGTCCGCCGCTGGCCGGGAATGCACCGTCAACCGTCGCCGGCCGTCCGCCCCGGCAGCCCGCAGCACCAGACGGACCTCGGCCGCGCCGGGCGCCACCAGCAGCGGCGACTCCAGCACGAGCTCCGCCACCGCCCCGGCGCCGAACCGACCGGCCAGCCGAAGAGCCCACTCGACGAACACCGCGCCGGGCACCAGCACCGCCCCGTCCACCACGTGGTCGGCCAACCACGGCTGCTCGGTCGGACCGAGCCGCGCGGTCGCCACCACGTCACCGGTGTCGGGCAGTTCGACGACGGCACCGAGCAGTGGATGCCCGGTCGGTTCCAGATCGGTGCTGCGGCCCCCGGCTGGCCCGGTCGACGGCTCCAGCCAGTACCGCCGCCCCTGGAACGGGTAGGTCGGCAGGGCCACCGGCCGGCGTACCGGACCATCCGGCGGCACCACCGGCCGCAGGGTGGCGCCGGCACAGTACATCCGGGCCACGGCGATGGCGGGGCCACCCGCCCCGCTGACGTCACCGATCGCCACCGGCAACACCAGCGGCGGCGGGTCCCCGGCGCCGGCCGGGAATCGCCCGGCGGGTGCCGATCCCGCGACGAGCTCCAGGTAGCGGCGGATCCCGTCGTCGGTTAGCCGCTGCAGACCGGCGGCCACGTCGACTGGCCGGTGGCCGTACCGCAGCCAGTGCCCGGCAGTCGTGATCACCTCGGCCGGGACCGGCGCCCCGGTGAGCGGAGAGACCACCGGCAATCGCGGGGCGGCGAAGGTGAGTGAGCCGACGACCTCGGCGTAGTCGGCCGGGACGGCGGCACCCCCCGTCGGGTCCGTCGTCGGTGTCGCGTCGGCCGGCCGGGTCAGGTCGCTCAGTGCCATGGCCAACCGGCAGGCGTCGGACAGCGCCAGCATGCCTGCGGCGTGGGCGGCGGCCACCTCGCCGACCCCTTCGCCGAACAGCACGTCCGGCTGCAGGCCGAGATCGGTCACCAGCTGGTGGGCGGCCAGCGACCCGGCGAACAGGACGGCGTCGGCGACCCGGTGCCGGCCGCCGACCGGACACGGATCCGGGTCCCCGGTCAGGATCGTCAGCAGCGGGCCGGGCAGGTACGGGTCGAGGTGTCCGGCCACCTGGCGCAACGCTTCGGCGAACACCCGGTGCCGGCGAGCGAGCCCGGCCACCGTGGCGCGGATGGACGCGAGCCGGGCTGTCTCATCCGCGGGAAGCGGGCCGGGGAACAGGAACGCGGTGCCACCAGGGACGGCGGTGCCCTGGACCAGCCCAGGCGCCGGCTCGCCGTACCGCAGTGCGGCCAGCGACCGCAGCAACTCCTCCCGGTCGTCCCCGACCACCACCGCCCGACAGGACAGCGATGCCCGGCCGGTGGCCAGCGCGTGTCCGACGTCCGCCGGGTCGTCCCCGGCTCCGGTGCCGGCTCCGGCGACCGATGCGGCGAGCCGGTCGTGCAGGCGACCGGCCAGCTCCGCCAGCGCCTGCGGGGTCCGGGCGGAGAGCGGCCAGAGGACCATACCGGCCAGCGGCGCGGCCGGCGCCGTTGCCGCCCGTGCCGGCCCGGGTTCATCGGTCGGCGCCTCCTGGAGGATCACGTGGGCGTTGGTGCCGCTGATGCCGAACGAGGACACCCCCGCCCTTCGCGGCTGCGCCCCCGGCGGCCACGGCACGGGCTCAGTGAGCAGCCGGACGGTGCCGGCCGACCAGTCCACCAGCGGCGTGGGTTCGTCGAGGTGCGGCGTGACCGGCAGCATCCCGTACCGCATCGCCAGGATCATCTTCAATACGCCGCCGATGCCCGCCGCCGCCTGGCTGTGCCCGACGTTCGCCTTCAGCGAGCCGAGCCGCACCGGCCGGTCCGGATCCCGTCCGGCGTGTACGGCGAGCAGAGCGGTCGCTTCGACGGGGTCACCGAGCCGGGTGCCGGTGCCGTGGGCCTCGACCGCGTCGATGTCGTCCGGCCGTAGCCCGGCGGCGGCCAGCGCGCCGCGGACCACCCGTTCCTGAGCCGGACCGTGCGGGGCGGTCAGACCGTTGCTGGCTCCGTCCTGGTTGACCGCCGACCCGACCAGCAGGGCGAGCACCGGGTGACCGAGCCGCCGGGCCCGGGACAGCGGTTCGAGCAGGACCAGCCCGACGCCTTCGCTCCAGGCGGTGCCGTCGGCACCGGCGGCGAACGCCCGGCACCTCCCGTCCGGCGACAGTCCCCGCTGCTGGCTGAACTCCAGAAACATGCCGGGGGTAGACATCACCGCCACGCCGCCGGCAAGAGCCAGCGGGCATTCGCCGGCCCGCACCGCCCGCGCCGCCTGGTGCAGTGCGACCAGCGACGACGAGCACGCGGTGTCCACCGTGACCGCCGGCCCGTCGAAGCCGAGCACGTAGGACAGTCGACCGGACAGCAGGCTGGCCGAGGTGCCGGTCAGCAGATGGCCGCGCACCTGGTCCGGCGCCTCGTGCAGCCGGGGTCCGTAGTCCCCGGCGGTCGCACCGACGAACACACCGACCCGCTCGCCGCGCAGCATCGTCGGATCGATGCCGGCGCTTTCCAGCGTCTCCCAGCCGACCTCCAGCAGCAGCCGCTGCTGCGGATCCATAGCCAGCGCCTCACGCGGGCTGATGCCGAAGAAGTCGGCGTCGAACCGGTCCGCCCGGGTGAGGAACCCGCCGCGCCGGGTGTAGGTCCGGCCGGGCCGGCCGGGCGTCGGATCGTACAGTCGGTCCACGTCCCAGCCCCGGTCGGTGGGAAAGTCGCCGGTCACGTCGGCCCCGTCGACGAGGATCCGCCACAGCTCGTCCGGCGACTCGGCGTCACCCGGGTAGCGGCAGGCCATCCCGACGATGGCCAACGGCTCGTCGACCGCGGCGGCCGGCACCGGCCGGTCGGGGTTCGGACCGGCGGCGTCCGTGCCGCCGAGCCGGTCGGCGAGGTGTCGGGCCAGCCGCTGCGGCGTCGGATGGTCGTAGATCAGGCTCGATACCAGGGGCAGGCCGGTCTCGGCGGCCAGTCGGTCGCGTAGCTGCTCACCCCCGAGCGAGTCCAGGCCGAGTTCCCGGAACGGCAGTTCGGGGTCGACGCCGGCCGGATCCGGGTGGCCGAGCACGGTGGCGGCGTGCCGCCGTACGGCGGCCAGCGTGGCCGACAGGCCACCCAGGCCGACCGGCAACGGTCGCGGGGCGCACGGCGGATTCGCCGCCGGCCGGGAGGCGGCCGGCGACGTGACCACCGGCCGTTGGGCGGTCGGCGGGTTCACCGCCGGCGGGTTGTTGGCCGGCAGCCAGTGGCGTTCCCGCTGGTACGGGTAGCTCGGCAGGCGGATCCGCCGACCCCGACCAACGGCCGGGGCCTCGGGCCAGTCGACCGGGTCGCCAGCGACGTGGCGGTGGGCGAGCCGCACCGGTTCGGCGTACCCGCCGCTCGGTGCGGTGCCGGGAGCCACCGTGCCGGCTGCCGGGCTGGCGGCCGCGACCGCAGCCAACCCGGCGAGCAGCTCACCACGGTCGGCGGCGACCACCGCGGCCCGTACCGGCAGCACCGTACGGGTGGTCGCCAGCGAGCACGCGACGTCGCGTGGGTCAACCTCCGGATGGCCGACCAGGTAGCGGTGCAGCCGGTCGGCCTGCGCCCGCAGCGCCGCGTCGGACCGGGCGCTGAGCGGGCAGACCACGGCCGGGCCGACGGCCGCTCGTGGCGGCGGCGCAGCTGGCAGCGGCACCCCGGCCAGGACGAGATGGCAGTTGGTGCCACCGATACCGAAGGAGCTGACGCCGGCCAGCGGCAGTCGCTCCGGCACCGGCCACGGCCCGTACTCCGGCTGCACCCGCAGACCGAGGTCGGCCAGCGGCAGCCGGCCGGCGCCCGGGTCGTCCCCGTCATCGGCCCGGCCCGCGCTCGCGCCCGTCGCCGGGCCGGTGCCGGTGCGGCCTGGATGGGCGGGCAGACCACGGTAGCGGATGCTGAGCGCGGTCTTGACCAGCCCGGCGATGCCGGCCGCACCTTCGAGGTGCCCGATGTTGGCCTTCACCGAGCCGACCCGCGCCGGCTGGTCGGCGGGCCTGTCTAGGCCGACCACCGCGCCGAGGGCGGTCGCCTCCACCCGGTCGCCCCGCCGGGTGCCGGTGCCGTGCAGCTCGACGTACTGCACGTCGGCCGGCGACACGCCGGCCCGTCGGTACGCCCGCCGCAGCACCGCCTCCTGGCCGGAGACGGCGGGAACCGCCGGATCCGCGTCGTCGCCGTCGTTGTTGGTCGCTCCGCCGAGCACGACGCAGTAGATGTCGTCGCCGTCCGCCTCGGCCAGCCGCAGCGGCTTGAGCACGACCAGCCCGCCGCCCTCGCCGCGGCGGAACCCGTCGGCGGCGGTGTCGAACGGGACGCTGGCGCCGCTGCGGGACAGCACGCCGAACCGGGCGGCAGCCAGCCAGCCGTCGGGGGCCAGGTTGAGATGCACCCCGCCGGCGAGAGCGAGATCGACATCTCCGGCCCACAGCTGTTCGCAGGCGAGGTGCACGGCGAGCAGTGACGAACACTGGCCGGCGTCGACGGTCAGGCTCGGGCCGGTCAGGCCGAGCAGGCGGGACACCCGGTTGGCGATCAGCCCTCGTTGCAGGCCGGTGAAGGTGTGCCGGTCGACCGCCGCCGGCCCGGCCCGGTGCACCAGGGCCGCGTAGTCGTCGGCGATCGCCCCGACGAACACCCCGGCCCGCCGACCGGCCCACCGCTGCCGTGGCTGGCCGCTGTCCTCCAGCGCCTCCCAGGCCAGCTCCAGCATCAGCCGGTGCTGCGGGTCCAGGGCGGCGGCCTCCCGCGGCGAGATGCCGAAGAACGCCGCGTCGAACCGGTCGACCCCGGTCAGGAAGCCGCCCTGCGGGTCGGTGCCGACGTCGGCCGGCGGCAGCGCGTCCGGCGGCCAGTCGCGGCGGCGTTCCTCGGGTACCCCGCTGAACGCGGTGCCGCCGCGCCGCAGCAGGGCCCAGAATTCGGCGATGCCGTCGGCGCCGGGCAGCCGGCAGGACATTCCGACGACGGCGATCGGCGCAGGCGGCCCGGCGGACGGGTCATTGTGGGGTATCACGGTTTCCTCGACTGGTGAGAAAGTCCAGCACGGTGGAGATCACCGTCTGGTCACGCAGGATGCGCCGGTGGCCGAGCCCTTCGGTGATCACCAGCCGGGCCGTGGGGTAGGCGGCGGCCAGCCGGTGCGCGTGCCGCACGGCGATCTCCCGGTCGACGGAGTCGTGCATCACGAGCAGCGGCACGTCGATCTCCTCCGGCCGGTGCACCGGCGAGAACAGTTGCCAGATGTCGGTCAGCGGCGCGAAGAGCCGCTCGGTCCGCAACTGGAGCTGCCGCGAAATCCCCGGTCGCAGCGACAGCCGTTCGCAGAACGCCAGTCGCAGCGCGTCGAAGTCGCTCATCGCACCGATGGTGACCAGCCGGCCGGTCTTCACCCCGCACCGGACCGCGTAGTAGGCGCACAGGCCGCCGAACGAGTGCGCCACGATCGAGTGGAACGGCCCGTGCTGTCCGTGCAGCCGCTCGATGATCCGCCGGTGGTCCAGGATGGTGACGCCGGTGCCGGCCGAGTCACCGTGCCCCGGCGCGTCGTACGCCAGCACGCTGAGCCCGGCGTCGAGCAGCGGCGGCACGAACGCGGCGAACGACGCGGCCCGCGCCTCGAAGCCGTGCACGAACAGGACGGTCCGCTGCCCGTCACCCCAGTGGTAGGTCCGCACCCGCTGCCTGTCGAGGTCGATCGCGCCGACCGTCGCGGCAGCCAGCACCGGCTGTTCACCCGGCCGCACCGACGCGCGGCGGACCGGCCGGGTGAACAACCGGAACGCGACCCGGCCGGCCAGCGCGGGTGACAGGTACGACAGGCTGTTGAGACCTTTGCTGACCAGTACGGACATCGGCGCTCCCAATAGTGGACCGGGCGGTTAGTTGACCTGCCGGGCCATGTCGCTCCAGAACCGGTCGCGCAGGGCCCGCCGTAGTATCTTCCCGCTGGGATTGCGCGGAAGCACGTCTATCTCCTCGTAGCTTGTCGGGATCTTGAACGAACCGATTTCGCCGCGCAGAAAAAGCATCAGTTCCCGTGGCTTGGCATGCAGTTCCGGCCGGAACACCACGAAGGCGTGCACCGCCTCACCCCACTGCTCGTGCGGCACTCCCACCACCGCCGCTTCCAGCACGGCCGGGTGCCGGGCCAGGGCGCTCTCCACCTCGGCCGGGTAGACGTTCTCCCCGGCGACGATGATGGTGTCCTTGATCCGGTCGCAGATGTAGATGAAGCCGTCCGGGTCGACGTATCCGGCGTCGCCGGTGTGGATCCATCCGTCCACCAGGGTCCGCGCGGTCGCCTCCGGCAACTGCCAGTACTCCACCATCCGAGCCGGGGTACGCAGGCAGATCTCGCCGATTTCACCGGTCGGCAGCGGCCGGCCCGCACCGTCGATCACTTTGACCTCGATGCCCGGGTATGGCCGGCCGGCGGCACGCGGCCGGGGATCGGCGCCGACGTGCGCCTCCGGTGGCAGACACACCGCCGTGTTGCCGGTCTCGGTGAGTCCGTAGATCTGCGCGAAGTCGCAGCCGATCTCGTCGACGCACTGCTTGAGCAGCGTTTCGGAGATCGGCGAGCCGCCGTAGACCACTTTGCGTAGCGAGGCCAGTCGGGACACGTCCAGACCCGGTTCGGACAGCATCATCTGCAGCATCGCGGGCACCACACAGGCGGTGGTGACCCGGTGGCGTTCGATCGCCGTTATCGCGTCCGAGCTGACGAACATCCGCAACGCGACCAGGGTGGCCCCGGCGGCGAACCCCTGAGTCGCCCACCACAGGCCGCCGATGTGGAAACCGGGGATCCCGATCAGGGCCACGTCGTCGTCACGCCAGTCGATCCAGTTCAGGCCGGCACCGGCCAGCGCGTCCCGGACCGCGAAGAAGCTGCGTTGGGCCAGCACGACGCCCTTGGGCAGCCCGGTGGTGCCGCTGGTGTAGAGCTGCGCCACCGGGATCTCCGGACCGCCACCGCCGAGATCCTCGCCAACACCGGCCGTGCTGACGTCGACGGCGGCGGAACCGGTACCGCCGACGGCGAAGGCGCGCAGACCGGCACCGCGCCCGCCCGGCCCGTCGAGCCGTACGGTCAGCGGCGCCGGCTCCAGCTCGGCGGTCACCCGGGCGGCCTGCTCGGCGAACTCGTCCTCGACGAACAGGATCCCGGTCCGGGAGTCGGTGAGGATGTGGCTCACCTCCCCGGGAGCCAGCCGCCAGTTGATCGGAACCAGCACCGTGCCGGACTTCGCCGCAGCGAACAGGATCTCGTAGTAGTGTTCCGACTCCTTGCCCAGGTACGCCAGCCGGGCACCGGGTGGCAGGCCGGCGGCCCGCACCGCGCGGGCAATCCGGCTGCTCGCCTCATCCAGCTCCCGGTAGGTGATCCGGCGGTCCTCGCACCGTACCGCCGGATGGTCCGGCCGGGCGGCGGCGTGGAACGACACGACGTCCTGCAGGGTCTGCAACTGCGGATGGTACGCGGACATGGCTGGCGTTCCTTCCTGTTCGGTCAGGCCCACGTGTACGACTCCGGCCAGTAGGACCGGCCGGTGACCGGTCCGGCGGGCAGCCCAGCCCGGGCCGGTGCCTGCGGCACCGCCTCCATGACCACGTGGGCGTTGGTGCCGGTGAAGCCGAACGAACTCACCCCGGCGAGCCGGCGCTCCCCCGCCGGCCACGGCGTCCGCTTGCGTGGTACGTCGAGATGGAGCCGTTCCCAGGCGATGTCCGGATCCGGGGCGTCGAAGTCCGGCTGGCCGGGCAGTTCGCCGTGGCTGAGCGCGAGCGCCGTCTTGAGCAGGCTCGCCGCGCCGGAAGCCGTCTCCAGGTAGCCGAGGTTGGCCTTGCTGGAGCCGATCAGCAGCGGCGGCGCCCCGGCCCCGTCCCGGCGGTACGCCTGCGCCGTCGCTTCCGCCTCAATCACCCCGCCCACCTTGGCGCCACTGGCCTGCGCCTCGACGTACCCCACCTGGTGCGGGTCCACGTCAGCGTCGCGCAGCGCCAGTTCGATGACGGTGCGCTGGCCGGCCGCAGCCATCGCGGTCATCGTCGGCCGCCGACCGTGCTGGTGGACCGCGCTGCCACGGATCACCGCGTACGGCTGATCGCCGTCGGCGCGGGCGTCCGGTGCCCGTTTGAGCACCAGTACCGCGCAGCCCTCGCCTCGGACGTGCCCGTCGGCGTCGGCGGCGAACGGCCGGCACCGGCCGGTCGGCGAGAGCATCCCGGCCTGATCGAAGACCACCGTGGTGAACGGCGCCAGCTGAAGGTGGCAGACGGCGACCAACGCGACGTCGCACTCATCGCGCCGCAGCGCCGAACTGGCCAGGTGCACGGCGGTCAGCGCCGAGGAGCAGGCGGTGTCGGTGGTCAGCATCGGCCCGGTGAGGCCGAGGCCGACCGCGACGCGGGCGGCGGTGGCGCTCAGCGCCGCGCCGGTGCCCATGTACGGGGACAGCCCGTCCGCTCCGACCCCGTTGCGCAGCAACGAATAGTGGTACTCGACGGTGCTGACCGCGGCGAACACCCCGGTCCGGGTCTGCGCCGACGGTGTCACCCCGGCGTCGCGCAGGGCCTGGTCGGCACAGGTCACCAACAGCCGCTGCTGCGGATCGAGATAGCGTGCCTCGTCGTCGGTGACGCCGAACCGTTCCGGCTCGAACAGGTCGACGTCGGCCACGTACACCCCTCGGGCCAGCAGCTCGGCGTGCGGGGCGAGGTCGGGCGCGGCCAGGTTCCACCTCGGCCGGCCGGTGCTCAACCGGGGCGCACCGGCGCGTTCCGCCGGAACCTGCCGGCCGGCCAGCAGCGCCTGCCACAGCCCCGACGGGTCGTTGATCGCGCCGGGGAACCGGCAGGCGGTGCCGACCACCGCGATGCCCTGCGTCTCGCGGGCCCGCTGCCGGGCGGCCAGCAGCACGAGCTGCTGTCTGGACAGTTGCTGAAGGGAGGCTATGTAGTCACGCACCGCGGTCAGCCCTCCTGCAGGACGGCGAGTTGCGCGGCGACGTCGTCGTCGCTGAGCGCGGCCACGCCGTCGTCTGGGCGCTGCGGGTCGACCGCCGAACCATCACCGGCCTGCGGTCCGCCGGCAAGCAGACCGTCCAGGTACGCGACGAGCTGGTCCACCGATGGATGGTCGAAGACCATGCCGGTGGGCAGCGCGACGCCGAGCAGTGACTCCAGCACGTTCTTCAGCTCGACAGCGGCCAGTGAGTCCAGTCCGAGCTCGGCGAACCGGGTGTCCGGGCCGATGTCGTCCGCGTCGTCGAAATGCAGTGCGGTGGCAAGCCGGCTACGGACCAGCAGGCTGAGCGCGGCGATCCGTTCCGAGCGGGGCAGCCCGACAACCTGGTCGACCTGGAAGCCGGTGTCGGCCTCGGTGGCGCCCCGGGCGACCCGCTCGTACAGCGGGTTCGGCAGCGGCCGGCTGCCGGCCAGCCGGTCGAAGTCGAACTCGCCGACCATCACCGGCGTGGTCGGCGCGGTCAGCAGGCGGGCCAGCGCCCCGGTGCCCTGCGCCGGGCGGAGGAATCGCATGCCCTGCGCCTCGATGCCGCGGGCCAGTCGCGCGTCCAGCCCGGCCGCCATGCCGACCTCGCCCCACGGCCCCCAGTTGATGCTCGTCCCCGGTCGGCCCTGACGGCCGCGCAGGTCCATCAGGGCGTCGATGAACGCGTTGCCGGCGGCGTAGTTGGCCTGGGCTGCGCTGCCGAGCACCGAGGCGACGGACGAGTAGCCGATGAAAAAGTCCAGCTCCGGTTCGGCCTCGAAGGTGTGGTGCAGCAGCCAGCTGCCGTACACCTTGGGGCCGAACACGGTGGCCACGTCGGACCAGGTCATCCGGGCCACCGGCCGGTCGACGAGGACACCGGCGGCGTGCAGGATCCCGCCGACCGGGTGCCGCGCTGCGCGCAGTGCGGCGGCCAGCCGGGTCACGTCGGCCGGGTCGGCCAGGTCGCACCGGTGCGCGGTCAGCCTCGCCCGCCCGCCGAGCCGTTCGGCGAGCTCGGCCAGTTCGGCGTCGGGCACCTCGCGGCGGCCGACCAGCGCCAGGTGCCGGGCACCGAGCGCGATCAGCTTGCGGGCGGTGAGCAGGCCGAGCGCGCCGAACCCGCCGGTGATCAGGTACGTGCGGTCCGGCCGGACCGGGCCGTGCGCCGGGGCCGGCGGTCGTGGCCCGGGCAGGACGAGCACCAGTTTGCCGACGTTGCCGCCCCGGCTGAGCAGGCTGAACGCCTCCTCGACCTCGTCCAGCTCGTACCGGGTGGTGGGCAGCGGTCGCAGTTCGCCCCGGGCCAGCTGGTCGGCGAGGTCGGTGAGGATGCCGTGGTTGATCTGGCGCAGCCGCTCCGGGGCGAACTCGCTCAGGTCGAAGTGGTGGTACGCCACGTCGGGCCGTACCGCCCGGACCTGTTCGGCGGTCCACGCACCGAGCTTGCCGAGCTCGACGAACCGCCCGCCCGCGGCGAGGACCCGGATGCCCTCCGGGATGTACTCCTTGTTCAGGCTGTTCAGCACGATGTCGACGCCGGCCCCGCCGGTGGCGGCCAGCACCTCGTCAGCGAAGTCGAGGGTGCGGGAATTGAAAACGGCCACCGCACCCTGGCCGTGCAACAGGTCGTGCTTGTGCGGGCTGGCCGTCGCGTACACCTGCGCACCGGCGAGCCGGGCAAGCTGCATCGCGGCCTGCCCGACACCGCCGGCCGCGGCGTGGATCAGCACCCGGTCACCGGCTTTCATCCCGGCTAGTTCGTGCAGCGCGTAGTGCGCGGTGACGTACGCGGTCGGGATCCCCGCCGCTTCGGCGTAGTCCAGGTTGTCCGGCTTGCCGACGGCCAGCTCCGACGACACGGTGACCCGGCGACGCAGGCAGCCGAGGTGACTGATCATCACCGCGTCGCCGACCGCGAACCGTGCCTGCGGTCCGGCCGCGACGACGGTGCCGGCGCCTTCGAAGCCGAGCGGCAGCGGCTGGTACGGCGTACCGGTGGTGTCGGCGTGCTGGCGGAGCAGACCGAGTGCGTTCAGCACGTCCTTGAAGTTGAGGCCGGCGGCGTGCATCCGTACCTGGATCTCGTCGCCGACCGGGGCGGGGTCGTCGGTGGGCACCATCCGCAGACCGGCGAGCCCCTCGGACTCCCGGGCGGCGAGTTCGGTGTTTCCGTCGCCGGGCATATCTGCCGGTACCGGCAGGATCCGGCGAACGTGCCGTCCGCCGGCCCGGTACGCGACCTGATACTCGTCGGATCCGGCGAGCAGTTCGTCGAGCAGGGCCGGTCCGGCCGGGGCGTCCGGCGGCAGGTCCAGCAGGGTCACCCGGTACGCGGGGTGTTCTGTCCACAGCGACAGCCCGAACCCCCACACGGTGGCGGCGGGCAACTGCCGGTCGGTCACCGGGTCGTCGGGCAGTTGCTGCGCGCCGCTGGTCACCAGCCACAACCGCTGGTCACGTCCGAAGCCGGCCCGGTCCAGCCCGGCCAGCAGGTGCAGCAGGCCGGACAGGTTGTGTTCGGTTTCCCGGCGCAACCGGTCGAGGTCCAGCGGGCCGTCCTCGGCCTGCCAGAACCAGCAGACGTCGGTCGGCTGCTCGGCGAGTATCGCGACGGCCCGGTCGGCGTCCGGGGCCACGGTGACCGTCACCCCGGCCGGCACAGTACGGCCGTCTCCCGGCGCGGCGCCGACGGCAGGTGCGACGCCCTCGTCTGGTCCGGCGGCGCCGACGAGCAGGATCCGCCGGTCGACCTCGGTCGGCCGGCGGGGCAACGACCGCTTCAGCCACCGGGCCTGGTGGAACAGGCCGCGCGCGTCGTCGCGGGTCCGGGTGACGCGACGAAACGCCAGTCCACGGACGACGAACACCGGCTGGTCGCCGTCGAACATGGCCAGGTCGGCGGTGAACTCGCCGTCGCGGGCCTGCTCCACGCCGGTACGGCGGACCAGCCCGCGCAGCCGCTCGCCCTTGGGTTTGCGCAGCAGCCGCAGCGACCGAAACCGCACCGGCAGGTACGTCTGTCCGTCGTCGATCAGCGGACCGAGCGACTGGATCACGTTGTCGAGTACGGCCGGCGGCAAATGGTCCAGCGCACCCGTGTCCCAGCCCTGGATGGCCGAGACCGCGGTCGCCTCGTCCAGCCGACCGATCGACTCGATCCGCTGGAACGACGGGCCGTACTCCAGGCCCAGCTCGGCGTACTCGGCGTAGAGGTCGGCGCCGGGCCGGTCGGCCGCCGGGTAGCCGGCGGCGGCGTGCACCTCGGCCATCCGCGAGCCGGCCTCGACCAGTTCGTCGGATGGCGGGCCGGCGGCGGCGATGGTGGCGGTGGCGTGGCAGCGTCGTAGGCCGTGGTCGGCAGCGCTCGGCTCGGTGCTGACGATCTCCACCGTGGCACCGCCGGTCGGCTCGCCGCGCAGCCGCAGCCGCAGTTCGACCGGGCGTTCGTGGTCGAGCAGCAGCGGCTCGCGGATGTCGACGTCGAGCAACGGCCGGCTGGTCTCGCCGTACACCGCGTCCTGCGCGGCCAGCAGCATCTCCACGTACCCGGCGGCCGGGAACACCGGCTGACCGAGGATCACATGGTCGGCCAGGTACGCCGGCTGGTCCGGTCCGATCCGGGTGGCGAACTCGCGGATTCCGGCGGCCCGCTGATCCGGGGTCGACACCTCGGGGCCGAGCAGCGGCGGATGGGCCCGGGCCGGCTCCGTTGGGCTCGCCGCCCGCAGGTGCCGTTCACCGGTGATCGGCAGCCAGTAGCGGCGCCGGTCGAAGCCGTACGTCGGCAGGTCGGTCCGCTGACCGGGCGCGCCCCGGCGGACCTGCGCCCAGGCGACCGGCAGGCCGGCGGCGTATCCGGCGGCCACCGCGCCGAGCAGCGTCTCACCGGTGTCGTCTGCGGCGCGCATACTGGGCAGCCAGACGTGGTCGGCGGCCCGGCGCACCCCGCGTCGGCCCAGGCCGATCAGGGTCGGTGCTGGTCCGACCTCAACGAAGGTGTGCGTCCCGCGCTGCTCGATGGCCCGGATTCCGGCGGCGAACCGGACCGGTTCGGCGATGTGCCGGACCCAGTAGTCGGCCGTGGTCAGGGCGGCGTGGTCGGCCACCTCGCCGGTCAGGTTGGAGATCAGCGGCAGCGACAGCGGACCGAACCGGATGTCGGCGATGGCGTCGCGGAACTCCTCGGCCACCTCTGCCATCAGCGGCGAGTGGAACGCGTGCGACACCGGCAGCGCGCGGACCGAGATGCCCCGCTCGGCCAGGGCGGCGGTGAGCTTGGTGAGGGATTCCCGACCACCGGACACCACGCACTGGTCGGGTGCGTTGAAGGCGGCGAAGCCAAGATCCGGATGACTGGTCAGCAGGTCGGCGACCTCTTCGGCCGGCCGGGACACCGACACCATGCCGCCGGGCGCGGTGACCGCCTGCATCAGCCGGGCCCGGACCGCCACCAGCCGGACCGCGTCCGGCAGGCTGAACAGGCCGGCCACGGTGGCTGCGACGATCTCGCCGACGCTGTGCCCGATCAGGATGTCCGGCTGCACGCCCCAGGAGCGCCAGAGTCCGGCGGCGGCGTATTCCAGGGCGAACAGCGCCGGTTGGGTGTAGCGGGTCTCGTGCAGCTCGGCCGGATCCTTGCCGTGCCCGGCGATGACCTCCAGGATGGACCGGTCGAGGTACGGCGCGAACAGCTCGTCGCACTCGTGCAGCAGCCCGGCGAAGAGCGGGAACCGCGCGGCCAGCGCGGTTCCCATGCCGACGTACTGGGAACCCTGGCCGGTGAACAGGAACGCGACGTTCCCCGGGCGTGGCTGGTCCCGGCCACCGTCGGCACCGCCGGCGGCAGACAGCCACTGGTCGATCCGGCCAGCCAGATCCGGCCGGTCGTGTACCACGGCGGCCAGCCTGACCGGGAAGTGTGCCCGGCCGGTGGTCGCGGTGTGGCAGATGTCGGCGAGCAGCTGCTCCGGGTGGGCGGCGAGGTGGTCGCGGTAGCGTTCCAGCTGGTTGCGCAGCGCCCGGTCGCTGCGGGCGGAGATCGCGAAGACCTGCGGCGGGCCGGCCGCCAGCTCCGGTTCGGTGGCCGCAACGGGTGGTGCCTGCTCCAGCACGGCCGAGGCGATCGTGCCGGCGAAACCGAACGAGTTGACCACCCCTCGGCGGGCGCCGGCCGGCCACTGCCGCAACCCGTCCGGCACGGTGACCGGGGCGTCCTGCCACGGAATGTGTCGGGACGGCCGGTCCAGGTGCAGGTGCGGGTAGATCTCGTCGTGATGCAGCTGCAGCGCGGTCTTGATCACGCCGGCGATCCCGGCGGCGGCCTCGGCGTGCCCGATGTTGGTCTTCAACGAGCCCACCACCAGCGGATCGGCCCGCAGCCCGTCGGCGAACACGGCACGGATCGCGCCCATCTCGATCGGGTCGCCCAACGAGGTGCCGGTGCCGTGCGCCTCGATGTAGCCGATGTCCGCCGGTTCGACCATGGCGGCGGCCAGCGCGGACCGGATGACCATCTCCTGCGCGGACCCGTTGGGCACGGTCAGGCCGCCGCTCTCGCCGTCCTGGCGCACCGCCGACCCGCGTACCAGCGCCAGCACCCGGTCGCCGTCGCGGCGCGCGTCGGACAGCCGTTTGAGGACCACCATCCCGCAAGCCTCGCTACGGCTGTAGCCGTCGGCACCGTCGTCGAACGTCTTGCACAAGCCGTCCGGGGAGAGCATGCCGGCCTGGGTGAAGACGATGTGGTTGCGTGGATGGTGGATCGAGTTCACCCCGCCGACCAGAGCGATGCCGCATTCGCGGCGGCGCAGCCCGGTCACCGCCAGGTGCAGGGCGACCAGCGACGCCGAGCAGGCGGTGTCGACCGCCAGGCTCGGTCCGCGCCAGCCGAGGAAGTACGACAGCCGTCCGGGTACGACGCTGTGCGCGGTGCCGGTTCCGACGTACCCGTCGAGTTCCTCGTACCGCAGCGCCTCGACCTCCAACGTGTAGTCGACGCAGCTGACACCGACGTACACGCCGCCGTCACCGCCGCGCAGCCCGGTCGGGTCGATGCCGGCGTGCTCCAGTGCCTCCCACCCCGTCTCCAGCACCAGCCGCTGCTGCGGGTCCATGTACTGGGCCTCTTTGGGGGAGATGTTGAAGAACCGGGGATCGAACTGGTCGTACCCTGACACGAAGCCGCCGGCCCGGGTCCGGACCTTGCCGGGTCCGCCTTCGGCGGAGCTGTACGCGTCGACGTCCCAGCGGTCCGCCGGGATGGGAACCGTGCCGGAGCCGCCGCGGCGTAGGAATTCGGCGAACCCGGCCGGGGTGTCGTTGTCGCCGGGCATCCGCAGCCCGATGCCGACGATCGCGATCGGCTCGTACTTCTCCAGCAGCAGCTCGCGTAGCAGCGCCTGCTGGTCGGTTGCCGACCGGAAATCAGTCTGCACAGCGGCCGCCGGTCGATCCGGCGGCGCGCCGGCACCGGCGGGACCGTCGGGGTCGGCGAACAGCTCCGGCAGGTCGACGACCAGGTTGTCCAACAGGTCCGCCACGGTGGGATGGCTGAACAGCGAGACGGCCTCCACCGCCCGGCCGAGACGCCGTTCCAGACGCTGCTTGATCTCGGTGACGCCGAGCGAGGTCAGGCCCAGCTCGAAGTAGTTGGCGTCGACCGGCAACTCGTCGTCGGCGGACATCAGCAGGGTGGTACGGAATTCGGCGAGCACCTCGGCGCGCAGCACCGCCCAACGGTCGAAGGGCGGTACGGCACGCAGCCGCTCGACCAGGTCTGCAGCCACGGGGTTCCTCCGCGTCATTGTCCGGTCGGGGGTGGATTGGCGATGGCGACCCGGACTTCGCCGGAACAGGTGCCGCCGCGCTCGTCCCAGTAACGGCACCGGGTGTGCAGCACCAGCAGCGGATCCCGTAGGTCGCTCCCGCCCCATTCGGCGATCTCGACGATCTCCAGCTCGCCGGAGAACCGCCGCCCACGCATCGCCCGCCGGAACGTGCTCTGGAAGTTGGTGATGAGGAAGTCGGCGAGCTGCCGCTGCCAGTAGTCGTCCATGGTCCAGTGTGTGAACGGGCGGACAGCCTTGTCCCGCACCGCCTTGGCGACCGTGTAGTAGAGCATCTGGTTGTAGCAGATGTTGAACTCGACCGAGTTGAAGTGGCCGGTGTCGTCGATGTAGCACGACTCCGGGATCTCGAACCCGCAGTTGGCCGTCAGCAGCCCGCCGTCGACCGGCTCACCGTGCACGGTGAGCTCGGCCGACAGCAGGTACTTGCAGTTCGGCCGGTACGGCCGCAGCACCAGCGCGAGCAACTCCGGATCGTTCGGGTACGCGGCCGCGGCGGCGGGTACGCGGTGACTGGTCTGCACGTGGTCTCCGGTCGTGGCGAATGTGGATCAGACGGTGACCGGCAGCGACCGGGGCACCCGGATCAACCAGGAGGGACGCCACTCGATCTGCTCCGTCGGCGCCGCGCAGGTCAGGTTCGGGAAGCGCCGGACCAGCTCGCCGAGGGCGATGCGCAGTTCGTGCCGGGCGAGTTCCTTGCCCGGGCAGTGGTGCGGGCCGCGGCCGAATCCGAGCTGCTGAATCTGCTCGCGGTCGAGGACGATCTCGTCGGGATCGTCGTAGCGCAGCGGGTCCCGGTTGGCCGCGCCCAGCGAGATGATCACGGTATCGCCGGCGGGGATGTTGGTGCCGGCGATGGTCACGTCCTCGAGAGCGAACCGGCGGATACCGCTGTGGGTCGACCCGTCGAAACGCATCAGTTCCTCGACGCCGTTGACGATCAGCCCGGGGTCGTTGCGCAGCTCCTCGGCCTTGTCCGGGTAGTTGATCAAGGCGAGGGTGGAGGCGCCGATCTGCCCCACGGTGGTGTCGTATCCGCCGAGCAGCAGGAAGAACGTCATCCCGGTCATCTCCTGCTCGGTGAGCGGCTCACCCTCGGTGTCCTTTGCGTTGAGCCAGTAGGAGATGAGATCGTCGGCGGGCTCCCGCTTCTTGAGCTCGATCAGTTCCAGCACGAACTGGAGCAACTGGCCGGCGGCGGCTCGGCCGGCGGCGGGATCGTCGCCGAGCATGGCGTCGCTCCACTCCCGGAAGTTGGCCCGGTTCCGCTCCGGTACCCCGAGGATGTCGCTGGTCATGGTGATCGGCAGTGGGGCGGCGAGGCCGGACATGATGTCCCCGCCGCCGTTGCGCTCGAACTCGTCCAGCAGGTCGTCGACGACCTGCTGGATACGCGGCACCATCGCCTCGACCCGTTTGGGGGTGAAGGCGAAGTTCATGAAGCGTCGGAGCCGGGTGTGGATGTCCCCGTCCTCCATGTGCAGGTTGCCGAACCGGACGACCTCGGGTAGCAGATCGTTCTCGTACTCCGGTCCGGCGTGCCGGCGATTACGCACCAGCCGGCGGTCCTTGAGCGCCTCACTGGCCTCCTCGTAGCGGGTGATCAGCCAGATCTTGCTGTTGTCCGGCAGGCAGACCCGGTGGACCGGACCCTCGCTGTGCAGTCCCCGGTAGACGGGGTACGGATCGGTGTGGAAGTCGGAGTCGAACGGTGTCGGCAGGTTGTGCACCGGACAGCGGGAAACCATGGCGGCCTTTCGTTCGGGAAAGCCGGTCGTTCGGGACAGCCGGCGGGGCAGTGGTGGGATCAGCGGGCGACGCCGTCGTGGAACGGGTGGTCGTCGTGCACCGTGACCCGGTACGACACGGTCGGTTCCGGGGTGGTGGTGTGCAGTGCCCGGTGGATCAGCGACCGGTTGTCCCAGATCAGCAGGTCGCCCCGCTCGGGGATCTGCAGGTGGATGTTCGGGTGGCTGAAGTTCGGATCGAGCTGGCCGGTCTCCTCGAACACCCGCTGCAGCAACGTGCCGTCGTCACCTTCGATCGCGTAGGTGAATCCCTCACTGTTGTAGAGGACGTCCTCGCCGGTGACCGGGTGCCGGAAGACCGTGGGGTGACTGACGCCCGGGGTCTTCGCCTCGACCTCCTCGATCACCTCGCCGAGCGGCCGGTACACGTCGGAGGGCCGGATCTTGAAGAACCGCCGGACGCTGTGCCGGGACCGGGTGCCGGACAGCGCCTGCCGCAGGTCCTCCGGCAGGCGGGCGTACGCCTCACCCATGTCGATGTAGTAGGTGCCGCGGTTCCTGGTCGGGATGACCTGCGGGTAGATCAGCGTGATGCCGAACGGCTTGGGCATGAACTGGTAGTCGGCGTGCCAGAACTTCCCGGTCTTCGGCACCCCGATCTGCTTGTCTCCCTCGCTGACGTTCGAGGAGACGAAGATTTCCCGCTCCTCGGGGTGGTGGTACATCGGCTCGTAGTAGGTCTCTGGCTGGCCGAGCCGGCGGCCGAGCGCGACGAACTCGCTCGGCGACAGGCTCTGGTTCTTCAGCACGACAATTTTTTTCTCGTAGACGAGCCTCTTGATGGTCGCGACGTCGTCGGCTGACGATTTGGAGACCTCGAAACCGGTGACCGTGACACCTATCCGCCCGCCACTGGGTTCGGACACGAGCATGGACAGCCTCCTACGGCTTGCGTTAACATGGCCAGGCCCTCGCATTCTGCGGCCATCGTATCCCGGGCCACTAAAACCGCGATTAAGAGATGATTAATAATCATCAATTATCTATCGGCTCACGCAGCACGTTTCATCAGGTAGGACGCGGGCACGGACCGGAGCGACCTCGACCCGCACGGCCCGCCGGCCAGGAGACGGCAGAGAGCCCACCCTGGCTCACGCTGGCGCGACCGGGCCACCCCAGGCCAGCTGGCATGCAGCACCATCGCGACAGCCGATCGACGCGGGTCGGAGACCCGCTGGACACCGGTCGGACCGGCCACGCAACGCGGTGATGTCAGACAATGGACAGAATGGCGAAGTATGGACACGTTGACCGAGAATTAACACCTTTGCGCATCGCTGGACATCGGTCAAGATAGATGTTGTACATCGACCTGCTGTGGTGGCGGTGGTAGCCTGGGGCGGGCACATACGGGGGCCCGAGGGCTCGGCGACCCAATCACAACAACGATTCGGAACAGCAGACCTCAGTGCGTCAGTTTTCCACCGTGGCGCCGCCCTGATTCATTTCTTCGCGAAGGCAGCTGTCATGAAACTCTGCATTCTCGGACCGCTGCGACTGGAGACATCTGACGGAGTCGTGATGACCCCGCAGGCGTTGAAGGTCCGCTCTCTACTAGCGTACCTGGCCGTACACTCCGGCCGGACTGTGTCCACCGACCAGCTGATCGACACCATCTGGGCCGGCGACCCGCCACGCACCGCGCTCACCGCACTGCACGTCTACGTCTGCCGGTTGCGTCAGCACCTCAAGGCGGCCGGGTTGGCGTCCGACGATCTCGCCACCCGTCCACCCGGCTACCTGCTCAACCTGAACCAGTACGCCTTCGACCTGCGAACGTTCGACGAGCTGACTACCCGGGCCCAGCAGGCGGAGTCGATCGGCGACCTGCCCGGCAGCGCCACCCTGCTCGGCGAGGCGCTCGCCCTGTGGCAGGGCCCGCCCCTCGCCGACCTGCGGGACCTGCCGGTGCTTGCCGCGACCGCGCACGTGATCACCGAGCGGCGGGTCGCCACCCAGGAACGCTACTTCGAGACCGCGCTCATACTGCGCCGGCACGGGTACGTCGTCGCCGACCTCTACCGGTCCGTCGGTGAATACCCGATGTCCGAACGGCTGCACTACCTGCTCATGCTCGCCCTGTACCGGAGTGGCCGGACTGCCGAGTCACTGATGGTCTACAACCGGCTGCGGGCCAACCTCGTCGAAGGTCTCGGCCTGGAGCCGAACCTGCTGGTGCAACGACTCCACCGGGCGATCCTGGACCGCCGGGAATGGCTCGACGACCCGTCGTACCTGCACGCGTCCTGACAGGGATCCGCACGCGTTCTGACTCCGGCGGACGGCTACCTGCGGCCCCGACGACGGGACCGGGCCAGCCGGAGCAGGCCGGCACCGGCCAGTAGCACGATCAGGACCGTGGCCAGGACGGCCGCCCCCGCCTGGTCGAGCG
This sequence comes from Micromonospora sp. LOL_014, assembly GCF_048060245.1. NCBI lineage: Bacteria > Bacillati > Actinomycetota > Actinomycetes > Micromonosporales > Micromonosporaceae > Micromonospora > Micromonospora sp. LOL_014. The sequence goes on along the minus strand of NZ_JBHMIP010000020.1, from coordinate 79,454 downwards.
TGGCGGCCAGCCACCGCTGGACCTGGCCGGCACCGTCGATCAGCGGGTCCCCGCCCGACCCGCCGCGCAGCAGCCGGATCTCGTACCAGCCGTACCAGGCGACGTAACCGCCGGCGGCCACCAGCAACGCGCCGCCGACGCGGGACAGCAGCGGAGCCGCGCGGCGTACCCGCCGCAGCAGCCCGTCGCGGGCCAGCGCGACGGTGACGGCCGCGACCGCGACGGTCAGCCCCATACCGGCGGCGTACGCCACGAACAGGGCCACTCCGGAGGCGACCGAACCGGCGCGGAAGCTGGCCGCCACGATCGCCAGAAATGGAGCGATCGTGCAGGACAGCGACGCGGCGGCGTATGCCATCCCGAACGCCACCATGGACAGTAGTGACCGGCTGGTGGCCGGGGCACGGGACGGCATCATGCCGATGCCGGGCAGCTGCCGGCCGGCCAGCAGCACCCCGCCGAGCCCGATCAGCAGCAGCCCGATGCCGATGGTCAGCCACGGCAGGTGGCGCTGCACCGCCCCGGCTGCCGGCGCCACGACCAGGCCGAACACCCCGAAGACGACGACGAACCCGGTGGTCATCGCCGCCGTCGTGGTCAGTGCCCGACCGACGGCGGCCCCCCGACCGGTGGCGGCCGCGTCGTCGCCACTCACCAGGAAGGAGAGGTACGCGGGCAGCAGCGCGAACCCGCATGGGTTGACCGCGGCGAGGGTGCCTGCCGCCAGGGCGAGTGCGAGGGGTGCGTCGGTCATCGGATTGGGTGGCGGAGGTCGGCTAGCCGGCGATCAGCCGGTCGAGCATGCCGGGTAGCGCGTCGACGTCGACATGCCCCTTGTCGACGACTTCGCCATCGGCGTCGAGGACGACGAAGGTGCTCTGCGCGGTGATCTCGAAGTGCCGCCACACCGCGCCCTGCTCGTCGGCCAGTTGCGGAAAGCCGGACAGCTCGGCCAGCTCGACGAAGTCGTGCATGGCCGGCACCCCGTCGAGCCCGGCCACGCCGACCACGCCTGCGGTGTCGGCGTAGTCGGCGGCCAACGAGTTGACTCGGGCGGCCTGGCCGAGACAAGTGGGACACCACGGTGCCCAGAACCACAGCACCGCCGGTTTCCCGGCCAGGCTGCGCCCGTCGAAGGTGTCACCGGCCAGGGTGTCTGCGGTGAAGGCATAGCTGGCGCTGACACCGCCACCGTCGGTACCGGCACCATTGTCGGTGTCTGCGCCGGTTTCGGGGTCAGTGTCCCCGGCTGGTGTGCTGGTACCGGTCCCGCCGGACGGCGGCGTGCCGTCCCCGTCAGCCGAAGTGCCGCAGCCGGCCAACGCCACCGAGCCGGCGACGACGAGGCTGATGATCATCGACCGCATCCGCATCATGTCTGCTCCGTCCCGCCATCCGCCGTCCGACGATTGTCCGGTAACCGTACCTGCCCGCCGGCTCATTTTCCGCAAATACCCCCTGGGGGTTGCTAGCCTACGAGGATGACCAGCCAGACCACCCGCGGCTACACCGCGTCCAAGGACCAGCTCCAGGCTCGGCTGCGCCGCATCGAGGGACAGGTGCGCGGCATCGAGCGGATGGTCGACGACGACCGGTACTGCATCGACGTGCTGACCCAGATCTCCGCCATCCAGGCAGCTCTGGACAAGGTCGCCCTCGGCCTGTTGGACGGGCACGCCCGGCACTGTATGCAGGAGGGCTCCGCCGAGGGCCGGGCGGACGAAATGGCCGCCGAGATGATGGCGGCGGTCGGTCGGCTGATGAAGCGAGGTTGACCTCGTCACACCCGCTGCCCAACCCGTGACGATCTACCCCCTAGGGGTATGTTAGGTCCCGCCATCACCGCAGGCGAGGAGGACGGCATGAGCAGCACCAGAGCGGGCCGGGCCACGACGGCGACCCGGATCGAGCTGAGCATCAGTGGGATGACCTGCTCGTCCTGTGCGGCAAGGATCGAGAAGAAGCTCAACCGGATCGACGGGGTGACCGCGACGGTGAACTTCGCCACCGAGAAGGCCAGCGTCACCGTCGAGAGTCCGACCGTGACCGCCGGTGAGCTGGTCGACGTCGTACGCCGTACCGGCTACACCGCCCGGCTGCCCGCTCCGCCGCCGACGGATCGGGACGCCGACGGCTCGGCGGGCACCGACCGGCCAGCCGTCTCCGACGACCTCCGTTCGCTGCGTACCCGGCTCTGGGTCGCACTGGCGCTCAGCGTGCCGGTGGTGGCCCTGGCGATGGTGCCCGCCTGGCAGTTCACCTACTGGCAGTGGGTCAGCCTGGCGCTGACCGTCCCGGTGGTGCTCTACGGCGGCCTGCCGTTCCACCGGGCCGCCTGGACGAATCTGCGGCACGGCGCGGCGACCATGGACACCCTGGTGTCGATGGGGACCCTCGCCGCCCTCGGCTGGTCGCTGTGGGCGCTGTTCTTCGGCACCGCCGGCACCCCCGGCATGACCCACCCGTTCAGCCTGTCCGTCGACCGGGGCATGGCCGCCGCCAACATCTATCTTGAGGTCGCCGCCGGGGTGACCGTTTTCATCCTGCTCGGCCGCTACTTCGAGAGCCGGGCCAAGCGCCGGGCCGGCGCGGCGCTGCGGGCCCTGCTCGAACTGGGTGCCCGGGATGTCGCCGTGCTGCGCGACGGCGCGGAGAGCCGGATTCCGGTCGACCAGCTCGCGGTGGGTGACCGGTTCGTCGTCCGGCCCGGCGAGAAGATCGCCACCGACGGTGTGGTGACCGAGGGCTCCTCGGCGGTCGACGCCAGCATGGTCACCGGCGAGTCCGTGCCGGTCGAGGTCGCTCCCGGTGACCCGGTGGTCGGCGCCACCGTCAACGCCGGCGGCCGCCTGGTGGTGACGGCCACCCGGGTCGGCGCCGAGACCCAGCTCGCCCAGATGGCCCGGCTGGTGGAGCAGGCGCAGGCCGGCAAGGCGGCGGCGCAGCGGCTGGCCGACCGGATCTCCGGCGTCTTCGTGCCGATCGTCATCGCGCTCGCCGTCGGCACCCTCGGCTACTGGCTCGCCACCGGGGGCGGGGCCACCGTGGCGTTCACCGCCGCAGTCGCCGTACTGATCATCGCCTGCCCCTGCGCGCTCGGCCTGGCCACCCCGACGGCGCTGCTGGTCGGCACCGGGCGCGGCGCCCAGCTCGGCGTGCTGATCAGAGGCCCGGAGGTGCTGGAGTCCACCCGCCGGGTGGACACCGTGCTGCTGGACAAGACCGGCACGGTCACCACCGGCACCATGACGCTGGTCGACGTGCTGGTCGACGGCACCGACCCAGATCCCGACGAACTGCTCCGGCTGGCCGGTGCGGTCGAGGCCGGATCGGAGCATCCGATCGGCCGGGCGGTCGCCGGGGCCGCCGCCGAACGGGTCGGGCCGCTACCGCCGGTGACCGACTTCGCCGGCCGGCACGGACTGGGCGTACGGGGCACCGTCGACGGACGTACCGTGCTGGTCGGTCGGCCGGCGCTGCTGACCGACGAGGGCCTGACCGTGGACGCGGCGCTGGCCGGCAGGATGACCGGCGCCGAGGCCGCCGGCCGGACCGTGGTCATGGTCGGCTGGGACGGTCGGGCCCGGGGCGTGCTGGCCGTCGCCGACCGGGTCAAGCCGACCAGCCGGCCGGCGATCGCCGCGCTGCGTCGGCTCGGGCTCACCCCGGTCCTGCTCACCGGGGACAACGTCACCGTCGCCCGGGCGGTCGCCGCCGAGGTCGGGGTCGACGAGGTGATTGCCGGGGTGTTGCCCGCCGAGAAGGTGGACGCGGTCAAACGGCTGCAGGCCGACGGTCGGGTGGTCGCGATGGTCGGTGACGGGGTGAACGACGCCGCCGCCCTGGCCCAGGCCGATCTCGGCCTGGCGATGGGGACCGGCACCGACGCCGCCATCGAGGCCGCCGATCTCACCCTGGTACGGGGCGACCTGACCGCCGCCGTTGACGCCGTCCGGCTGTCCCGCCGCACCCTGCGGACGATCCAGGGCAACCTGTTCTGGGCGTTCGCCTACAACGTCGCGGCGCTGCCGTTGGCGGCGGCGGGCCTGCTCAACCCGATGATCGCGGGTGCGGCGATGGCGATGTCGTCGGCGTTCGTGGTCGCCAACAGTCTGCGGCTGCGCCGGTTCCGGCCGGTCGTGCTCAGCCGGTGACCAGCTCGTAGCCGGCCTCCTCGACAGCGGCGGCCATCGCCTGGTCGCTGACCGGCTGTTCGCTGGTGACGGTGACCCGGCCGGTGGCCAGGTCGACGTCCACCTCGGTAACCCCGGCGATCCCGCCGATCTCGGTGGACACCGAACCGACGCAGTGGCTGCAGGTCATCCCCTGCACGGTGTAGGTGCTGACCGCCATCTGTCTCTCCCTCGCGACTGGTTCCGATCCGACTCGACCGCGAGCTTACCCCTACCGGGAATGCGTATGTTGGCGGATCCGGCACCACCGTCGGCCGGCGACCGGCCAGCGCCCCATAGCCAAAGACCGATCCAGCGGGTAGAAACAGTTCATTCCCCGGCGACTGCATCGCCCTGGTCAACTTCTGGCGGACGTTGTCCAACCTGCCGCTGCGCAGCAACCCGACCGGGCAGGACGAGTGCCGGTCGACGGCGAACTTCGGCGGTGTCCCAGGCGGTGTCGACGCGGCGGGCGGACGTCAGCCGGCCGACACGACCCGGGTCGGCACGCCGGTCTACCTGATCGAGTTCCCGGTCCCGTAGCTGATACCCGGTCCTGCGGCGGGTACCCGGTGCCGAAGCGGGTACCCGCCCGATCAAACGGCCACACCGAGTCGGACAGGTCACCGCGAGGAGGCACGATGTCGGGGAAACGACCAGGCAGCAAGGGGTACGACAACCAGCGCGCCCGGCTACGCAAGGACTTGGAGAACTCGGGTACGGCGAACGACGCGGGTGCCGACGAGCTCGCCAACGAGATTCTGCAGGAGCAGGCTGACCGCCAAGGCGTGCTGCGTACCGAACGGGGTCTCGGCCCGAAAGGGGAACGCCGATCGTCATGAAATAGGTCCAAAAATGCCATGGGATTCGGTCAGTTCCGCATCATGGTGGGGTGAGTGACGGAGGGCGGTCCCGGGTCCAGCCGGCGGCGCCCGGTGCCAAAGTCACCCGGTTGGAGCTCTTCTTTGACCTGGTCTTCGTCTTCGCCTTCATCCACCTGAACACACTTGTGGCAGAGGACCTCGACGCCTTGGTCCTGTTGGGCTTCATTCTGCTGCTCGCCGCGCTCTGGCTGGCCTGGTCACGGTTCGCCGTCCTCGGCAACAACCTGCGGGCCGACCAGGGCATCATGCCGGTCATCGGTTTTGCGATCATGGCGGCGGTCTTCGTCTCCGTCGCGACCTTGCCCGGCACCGACGACAAGGTCGCGGAGACGCCGCCATCGGCTCCGCTTTCCATCCCCGGGCAACTCGTATTCCCAGCCTGCTATTTCATAATCTGGACGTTGGAGATGGTGGCGCTGCGGCATGCCGCGCGGAACCATCCTTCGTTGCGTGAGATGTGGTGGCGCAGCGCACCAGCGCTGCTCCTCAGTTGCGGGTTGCTGGTGGTGGCCGCGCTCCTGCCGCGACAGTTCACCGGGAATGCCCGGATAACCGCCTTTGTCACATTGTGGGGACTTGCCGTCGCTATCGCCTACGCGGTGGTGATCCGGACCAGGGCCCTCGCCGTCGTCTCGGCCGGGCATTGGGCGGAACGGCACGCCCAGATCGTGCTGATCGCTCTCGGCGAGTCGGTCATCTCGATCGGGATCGGCGCCGAACTTCTGGCAGGAACACCGTTGAGGCTGCCCCTGGTCGCCGGCGTGGTGCTCGGCATCGCGTTGATCTGCGCCCTCTGGTGGTGGTACTTCGACTCCCGCTCTATCGCGGCCGAACATGTGCTGCACCGCACCCACGGCATCACCCGGCTCCGACTAGCCCGCGACGCGTACACCCTGCTGCACTTCCCGATGGTCCTCGGGGTCATTCTGCTGTCCCTGGGCATCAAACAGGTCCTCGCCTACCTGGCCAGCGACACCGGCGACCAGGACCGGGCGGTGCTCGATCCGGTCCACCTGTGGGTGCTGTACGGCGGTGTCGTGCTCTACCTGCTGGCCCTGCTCGCATTCCAGGCGCGGACGGTCCGATCCGTGGATCCGCTCGGCGTGTTGCCCGTCCTGGTCGTCACCGCGCTGCTGCCGATGGCTCCGTTCATGCCGCCGCTCGCCGCGCTCGCCCTGCTCAGCCTGATCGCCGTCGCCGCGGCCGCGGTGGACAACCTACGCGGCGGCAGCCACCGCCGGTCGCTACGCGGCAGCCAGCTCGCCCAACAGCAGGCGTTGGAGAGCGAGGAGACCAACTGGCGCCGACGGCACCAGTGAGCCGTACGGCGCCCGACGCTGTCATTATCGTCTGATGCGCAACCAGGTAGATCTCCTGGTGCGTGGCCGGGGAGGATGACAGCTTTGACACAGGTCGCCGGCGAGCCGGCACGCTGGCGACACCGGACCGGGCGGCTGGGCCGGTCGGCGCTGATCGCGCTCTGCGTCGCCGCCGCGTACGCGCTCGGCTCCGGCTGCGCCTGGCTGCTGTTCCACGCTTCGGCCGTCGGCGCGGTGTTCTTTCCGCCGGCCGGGGTGACCCTCGGCGCGCTGGTGCTGACCCGCCGCCGACACTGGCCGTGGATCCTCGGTGCCGTCGGTCTCACCGAGTTCGGCATCGACCTGTGGCAGGGGATCGGCCCGCCGGTCGCACTCGGCTTCGCGCTGACCAACATCGTCGAACCGCTGGTCGGTGCCGCCGGGCTGCGATGGCTGCGACCGGGCCGGATCGATCTGACCCGGTACCGCGACGCGGCGGCGTTCCTGCTCTACCCGGTGGGCTTCGGCCCGTTGGTCGGCGCGGTGATCGGGGCCACGACCAGCGCGGTCGGCACCGGTGGCGCCTGGTGGCCGGCGATGGGCCGGTTCTGGGCCGGCGACGGGCTCGCGGTGCTCACCCTCGGCGCCGCGCTGGTCGGTCTCGATGCGGTCCGTGGCCGGGTCCGACCGTGGCGGATGGTCCGGGGCGGTACGGCTTTGGCCGGCACCGGAGCGCTGACCGTCATCGGTTTCTGGCCCCGCGAGGTGCCGCTGTCCTATTTGCCGGTGCCGGTACTGCTCGCGGTCGGCTTCCGGGGCCGGGTGGCGACCATCGGGGCCGCCGGGTTCGTGATGGCGTTCGCCGCGAACCTGCTCAGCGCCGCCGGGCACGGGCCGTGGTCGGTGCTGGCGAATCAGCCCCGGCTGGAGGCGGCGTCGCTGCAGGTCTACCTGGCGGTGGTGGTACTCGGCGCCTGGGCGCTGGCGATCGCGGTGGCGGAGCGGGACCGGGCGCAGGCCGAGTCACGTCGTGAAGTGGTTGCTCGCCGACGGCTGCAGGCGCTGCAGGACGTCACCGCCGGGCTGGCCACCGCCGCCACGTCGGACCAGGTGATCCGGGTGCTGGTCGACCGGGGCGTCGGTCTGGTCGCCGACCACGGCGCGGTGGCGCTCACCGATCAGGCCGGCGGCTCGGTCCGCAGCTGGCCGACGGCGACCCTCGCCGAACAGATCGCCGGAGGCTTCGCCACGCTCCCCCTCGACGAGCCGGGCCGATTGCCGGTCGTTGACGTGATCCGGACCAGCCGGCCGGTCCAGCTGCCGACCCGGGCGGCGCTGGACGCGCGCTACCCCGCACTCGCCGATGCCCACGCACGGACCGGCACCCGCAGCCTGCTGGCGGTGCCGGTCAAGGTCGGTGACCGGTGCCTCGGTGCGCTGGCGTTCGCGTTCCGCCGGGATGACGCGATCACCCCGGAGGTGGTTTCGATCGCCCGTACCCTCGCCGAACTCGCTGGTCAGGCCGTCGACCGGGCAGCGATGTACGAATCCGAGCACGCTGCCGCGCACCAGTTGCAACGGGCGTTGCTGCCGCAGATCTCGCCGGACCTGCCGGGCGTCACGGCCGCCGTGTGCTACCGGCCGGCGGAGCACGGCCGCGACGTCGGCGGCGACTGGTACGACGTGTTCGAACTGCCCGGCAACCGGGTGGGTATCGCGGTAGGGGATGTCGTCGGCCACGGGTTGTCGTCGGCGATCACCATGGGCCGGCTGCAGCAGTCGCTGCGCTCGGTGGCGCAGACCGGTGCGTCACCGGTGGAGGTGCTGGAGGCACTGGACACTGCCTGCCAGACGATCGACGGGGCCGATTTCGCGACCGTCGGGTACGCCGAGTACAGCCCCACCGACCGGATACTCAGCTACGCCTGCGCCGGTCACCTGCCGCCGCTGCTGGTGGCCGGCGGGACCAGCCGCTACCTGACCGACGCCCGGTCGCTACCGCTCCGGCTGACCGCGCAGCCACGGACCCAGGCCCAGACCGCGGTCCCCGACTCGGCGATGCTGGTCTGGTATTCCGACGGCCTAGTCGAGCGGCGCGGCCAGGTGATCGACGCCGGGTTGGACCGGCTCGGCCGGGCCGCTGCCGGGTTGTCCGGCACCGAGCCGCAGGTCTGGTGCGACCGGCTGTTGGACGCGATGACCGACGGCCAGATAATCACCGACGACACGGTGGTGGCCTGCGTCCACCTGGACGGGCTGCCCACCGGCACGGACGGCTCCCCGGTGCTGCGGCTGACCCTGTCCTCCCCCGCTGACCTGTCCGCCGCGCGCCGGGCGCTGCGGGACTGGTCCGCCGGCAACGACCTGACGCCGGATCAGGTCGACGCGCTGTTGGCCACCTGCAACGAGGCCCTGATCAACTCGTTGGAGCACGCCTACCACGGGCGTCCGGGTGGCCCGGTCGCGTTGCGGGTGATGCTGCTGGACCGGCAGCAGGTCCGGGTCGAGGTCACCGACCGGGGGCATTGGCGGGGACACTCGCACGACGGGTCCGACCGGGGGCGCGGGCTCGACCTGATCAACCGGATGGCCCGCCGGCTGGTGCTCGACCTTTCCGGCGCCGGTACCCGGGTCACCATCACCCTGCCGGGGCGGTAGCCGGTGCCGTCCCGGCTGGTCGACCACCGGGGCGGGTGGTCGACCTGCCGGGACGGTGGTCAGCCCCGGATCGCCTGGCGAATCCAGTCGGCGATGTTGTCGACCCGCGACGTCGTCTCGACGTCGGAGTGCGGGCAGTCCGGGCCGAAGCTCTCCACCGACACCAGCGCCGGACCGCGGCGACCCCGCTCGACGAAATACGGGGCACCGGAGTCGTACGGGCAGGCGCTGGTGTCCGGGTGCGGGTACCGGCCGGTCACGCCGATGGTCGAGTCGGCGACCTCGGTGACGGCGAACAGCCCGGTGCGCAGCACGGTCGACGGCACCGGGTCGACCGAGTTGTCGGCGCCGTATCCGGTTAGCCGGACGATTGCGCCGACCTGCGGCGGCCGGTGGGCCAGGGCGATCGGCTTGATGCCGCGTACCGGCTGGTCCAGCTTTGCCAGCGCCAGGTCGTTGGTGGACGACTGGCGTACCGCGATCACGGTGGCGACCTGGCCGCCGTCGCCGGTGAGGTCCGCCCGGCCGACGGTCGCGGTGGTCAGGTCGGCGACCGGGCGGTCGACCCGTACCCCGTCGAAGGTCCGGAAGCAGTGCCCGGCGGTGACCACCCACTGCGGGTGGATCAGGGCCCCGGAGCAGGCGCTGTTGCGGCGGCCACCGTCGGCCGTCGGGATGCCGGTCATCGTCAGCTTCACCGAGAACTGGTACTTGCCGTCGGGGACGATCGTGCCGTTGGCGACGGCACCGGCCGGCCCGGCGGTGGCCAGGCCGAGGCCGGCCGTCACGGCCAGCGCGAGCGCCGCCGTGGCCAGGCGGGAGGCGAGGGTACGGGACACAGTTGGTTCCTTGTCGGATGGCCGCACCGGACGACCGGGTCGCAGGCTGGGCGGTACCGGTGCCGGCGGGCAGCGGACGTTGGACGTTGGACGTCTCGACGCTAGGTCGACCCGCTGACCATCGGACATGGACTTTTCCCTACATCTACCCGCCCGGCCCCGGTGGCGGTACCGGCTCACCGGCAGTCCGTCACCGCACGGAACCTCAGCTGCACGCGCGGTAGACGTAGTCGGCCCGGTTGCGGTGCGGCGACACGTCGGGCACGGTCCGGCGGGCCGTGTCGACCACAAAGAGTTTGGTGTCGGTCGAGCCGGTCTCGTCGAGGAAGGTGGTGCTGCCGTAGTTGAGGTTGTAGTGCACGGACTCGGTCCGGTTGCGCCACCCCCAGCGGCCGAGGTCCTGCCATCCGCAGTCGCTGAGCCGGCCCCGAGGATAGGTGTAGTTGGTGCCGTCGTAGAAGCAGAACCAGCCGCCGGGGCAGTCCGGACCGGCGAGCGGCCCGGCTTCGGCGGTGCGGACCACACTGACGATGAACATCCCGCCGGAGTAGGCGATGTCGGTCTCGTCGATCTGGGTGCCGCCGGGGTGGGCCGCCAGGTAGGCGTCCATCTGCGACTGAACGGCGGTGGGACCGGCCGCGGCGACGCCGGGCTGCAGGCCGGTGGCCAGCACGGCGACGGCCAGCACGGCGGGCACCAACCGCCGGCTCAGGTGTGGGGTCCGGCGACGGATCCGAGTGCGTGGCGTCATGGCGGGCTCCAGTTGCTCCGGGTGGCGTCCAGAAGTGGGTTGGGCGTACCGACAAGGTCGCCGTCACCCTCAGTGCCCAGTTAGGAACTTCTCAACAACACGACACCGCCGACGGTAGCCAATCGACCGACGAGATCGCCATATCTACGTCGATGGATAGGTGGACACGATCGCGCCTCTCCGACCCGGGCTGAGCTGCAACTTTCGGCCAGCAACTGCCACCTCGCAAAGCGCGACTTTCTCGTGTTCCACATCCTGGAACAATTGACCATGATCAACAAAAATCAACAGGCACGATCTGGCACGCTGACGCCTCTTATAAGACGGATGCCGGAACCGGCAGCTCCGATTGCGACGACGTCACCGTAACGAGCACCGAGGAGCATTGTGGATGCAGAAGATGCGGCAGAGCTCGATGCCTGGCTCGGGGAACAGGTGAGTCAGCATCATGCGCTGCTGTGGACGGTACTGTTTCAGCGCCTCGAGGAGACCGGAGTCGCCGAAGATCTTCTGCAGGAGACGTTCGTCAGGGCATGGCTGCACCGTGCGGACGGTCACCAGATTCAGCATCCGAGGGCGTGGCTCTACCGGGTGGCCCGACGACTGGCCGAGAAACGCCTGGGCAAGGACCGTCGCAGCCAGCAGGCCCGGCGTACCACCACGCTGACCCTGGTGGTCAGCAACGATGGTGACCTGGGCGCCGGCGTCCTGCGGCAGGACGTGGCCCGGCTCGTGCGACGGCTCAGCGTCAAGGACCGGGAGTGCCTGCTGCTGACCAGCTACGGCGTCAGCACGGCCGACATCGCCGCCATGTTGCGGATGAGCCCGGCAGCGGTACGGCGATCGCTGCACCGGACCCACCGCGCGTTGCACAAGCTACGGGACAAGGGTGCAGGGCCGGCGTACCCGGAGCACGCCGGCCGGGCATGGGAAGGGCTGACCATGAACCAGGAGCCGGGCGAGGACCAGTTCCGCCGCGACAAGCTGGTGCAGCTGGCCGTCCGGGCGCTGCTGCCCAGACAGGGACGGATTCCGCCGCCACCCGAAATCGACGTCACGAACCTGATAGCCCTCGCGCATCAGCGCCGGTCGGCGCAGGAATCGACCCGCTGGCTGTGGCGGCCCAGGCTGTGGCGGCTCAGGCTGTGGCGGCTCAGGCTGTGGCGGGTCGCGGTCCCTGCGGTCGTTCTGGTGGTGCTGCTAATCGTCGGGGTCGAAGTCGTCCGCTCGTACAGCGTGCCCGGTCCGGCCGGACCGGGCACCACCGACCCGGTCCTCGCCGACCCGGAACAGCCGCTGCCGCTGACCGCCGGCGCGGGCACCGCCCCGGCCCGCCACCAGCTGGCGGCGATCGCCCGGCACGTCCACTCACTCGACCAACCAGCAGTCGACCAACCAGCACTGGATCAACCGGTTCCCGACCAGCCGGCCACCGCCGACCGCTACACCTATGTCCACCTGCGGGCCTGGTGGCGCGACGATCCCGCCACCGGGCAGGACGGCGGAGCGTACGACCGGCGACTGTGGTGGGCCGCCGACCGGTCCGGGCAGGAGACCCGGGTCGACCCGGCGGAACCGGACCGGCCCGCCGAGGTGGTCGAGTACCCGCCCGGCGCGCTCGGTGTCGCCGTACCCGATCCCGCCGCCGACCGGACGGTGCTGGCCGGCCAGCTCGCCGAGGAACAGCCGATGCACGAAGGCCCGCAGGCCGCGCTGCGGGCTGTCGTCGGCCTCTACCGGTTCCACGACCTGTCCCCGGCCCAGCGGGCCGCCGCCCTGGCCGTCCTCGCCGACGCCGAGCTGGTCACCCACGGTCCGGTGCTGGACCGCGCCGGCCGGTCCGGCGTCGCGGTCAGCGCGACCGGCGGGATGGACGGCCGGCCGGTGCGGGACACCGCCGTGATCGACACCGCCACCGGTCGGCTGCTCAGCTACGAGCGGGTGGCCCTACCCGCCGACGACCGCGCGGCGGCCGGCACCGTCACCCACTACCTGGTGTTCCTGCGCTCCGGCCGGGTCGGTCGACTCGGCGCCGAACCGGCCGACTGAACCGTCACCGGGTACCCGCCCCGGACGGCCGGCATGAACCTGCGGCGGGCGGGTACCCGGTGACGATGCCCGACATCGCCAGCTACGGGCTCCTGAGTGACTGCCAGGGAGCGGCGTTACTGTCCGCGGACGGCTCCGTCGACTGGTGGTGCCCGGCCCGATTCGACGCGCCGAGCGTCTTCGCCCGGCTGCTCGACCCCGGCGCCGGACACTGGTCCATCACCCCGGTCGGCGGGCACCGCACCGCCCGCCGATACCTGGCGGACACGATGGTGCTGCAGACCGACTTTCGGACCGCCAACGGCGAGCTGCGGCTCACCGACGCGCTGGCCCTCGGCCCCGGCGAACGCGGCCACCGCATCGGCGACACCTCACCGCACGTACTGCTGCGCCGGGTCGACGTCCTCTCCGGCACCGTGCAGATCGACGTCGACCTGGTGGTCCGGCCCGAGTACGGCCGGGTCGTCCCGGTGGTCACCGGCGACGACGGGCGGATCGAGCTGGTCGGCGGCAGTGACCGGCTGGTCCTGACCGGCGACCCGCTGCCGGCCGAGCTGTCCGCCGGGGTGGACCGGATCGCCGGCCGGCTCACCCGCACCGCCGGGCAGACCGTACGGTTCGCGCTGCGGCACCTGCTGGCCGACGACACCGCGCCGCCGGCCGACGACCAGCGGTACACCGTGGACGACACCGTCGCCGGCTGGCGGTCCTGGGCCGACGAGCACCACAGCTACCAGGGGCTCTACCAGGAACAGGTACGGCGCAGCGCGCTGGTGCTGCAGGCGCTGACCTATCAGCCGACCGGTGCGGTGGTGGCCGCGCCGACCACCTCGCTGCCCGAGGAGGTCGGCGGCGGCGCGAACTGGGACTACCGGTACGCCTGGCTGCGCGACGGGGCGTTCACCATGCAGGCGCTGTGGGTGGCCGCCTGCCCGGACGAGGCGCACCGGTTCTTCGACTGGATCGCCGACTCGGTCGGTGAGCTGCCCACCGAGCAACCGGTGCCGATCATGTTCGGGGTCGGCGGCGAGCGGGACCTGACCGAGCACGATCTGGAGCACCTGCGCGGCTACCAGGGCTCGACGCCGGTCCGGGTCGGCAACGACGCCTGGCGGCAGCGGCAGCTCGACGTACTCGGCGAGGTGATGCACGGTGCCTGGATCCTGCGCGACCAGCTCGGCGAGCTGGCGACGGGCACCGTACACCTGCTCCGGGGCCTTGCCGAGCGGGCCTGCCGCACCTGGTCCCAGCCGGACTCCGGGATCTGGGAGGGCAGGGAGGGCGAACGCCACTACCTCACCTCGAAGCTGATGTGCTGGGTGGCGCTGGACCGGGCCGTCGGGCTGGCGACGGCGCTGCACGCCGAGCGTGACGTCGACCGTTGGCGCCGGACCCGGGAACAGATCCGCAGGGCGATCCTCGACCAGGGATGGAGCGACCGGCGCCAGGCGTTCACCGGTGCGTTCGGCTCCGACCATCTCGACGCCGGCGTCCTGATCATGCCGATCATGGGTTTCCTGCCCGGCACCGACCACAGGGTGGTCGCCACGATCGACGCCATCGAGGCGGACCTGACCCACGACGGCCTGGTCCAGCGGTGGACCGGCGGCGACGAAGGAGCCTTTCTGATCTGCTCCTACTGGCTGGCCGAGGCCCTCGCACTGGCCGGCCGGCACGACCGGGCCCGCCAGGTCTTCGACGCGGCCACCGCGTGTGCGAACGATCTCAATCTGCTCGCCGAGGAGGTGGACCGCCGCGACGGTGGCCTGATCGGCAACTTTCCGCAAGGGCTGTCGCACATCGGCCTGATCAACGCGGCGTGGACGCTGTCCCAGACCGGGGAGGCGTCGCGACCACCGGACCCACCCGGCGGGTGACCGGGCGGTCGTCGTCCGTCGGCGGCAACGCGGCAACTGCCGTCAGGTCCAGGCCGGCGAGGCTCGCCCGGTACCGCCGGTCGTCGAGAACCCGCCACACCGCGGCGGCGATCCGGTCGGCGCAGCCGACATCCAACAGCCGGTACGCGGCGTCCCGCCCGGTGCGGGCACCCGCGTCGAGGTTGATCCCGATGCCGAGCCGGGCCGCCTGCCGGGCGACCAGCGGTTGATCGCCGAAGAACGGCACGACGACCATCGGCACCCCGGCGATGATCGCCTCGTGGAAGCTGTTGCTGCCGCCGTGGGTGACGAACACGTCGGCCCGGCTGAGCACCCGCTGCTGGTCGACGGCGTGCCGGATCGCCCAGTTCGCCGGGTACCGGTCCAGGATCCGGCGGCCCCGGGTCGGAAGACCACCGTAAGGTCGGCCGAGGACCAGTGCCGGGCCAGGCCGTCGACGCACCGGCGCAGCGCGCCGACCAGTTCCGGCTCGGCGTACCAGAGGTTGTCCAGCACCTCGGTGCCGAAGGACAGGTAGACGACCGGCCGGGCCGGGTCGGTGCCCCGGCGCTGCCGGCCTGCGCCCCGGCCGTCCTGGCTGGCCGGCCGGTTCCGGGACGGCCAGCCGTCGGAGAGGTACCCGGCGAAGCGGTAGCCGACCGTCGCGCGGTTGTCCCGGAAGTCGGGCGGCGTGACCGCACGGTATGACCAGAGGATGTTCTGCTCGGCCGGCAGGTGCAGACAGTTCGAGACGAGTTCCACCGTGGCCGGGTCGAGCGTGACGCCGTACCGCCGGTCCAGAGCGTCCAGCGCCGCCGTGTTCGCCGACGCCGTCAGGCAGTGCCGGAACTCGCGGCAACCCGGCAGAGCGACGGTCGACCCGGCCAGGTCACCCAGCCGGGGCACGGTGGTCTGCCGGTCGACGAGCACCAGGCGGAAGCTGTCCTCGGCCCGGTGCCGGCGGATCAGCCGCTTGAGAATGTTGAGGTGTCCCTCGTTGGGGATGCTGAACACGAGCACCCGTCGTCGCGGCATCCCGCACCTTTCCCGTCGGCCGGCCCGACAAACCACCCCGGATACCGGCCGAACCGCCTACCAGACGGCGCGCACCCGGTTACCGTCGGCCCGGTGACCACCCAGCAACCGTCACCCGACCACGACCGCCGCAGCGGCAGGCGGACGACCTGTTGGGCCGGATGACCCTGGCGGAAAAAGCCGGCCTGCTGCTCCACCCGATGATCGGCATCGGTCCGGGCGGCACCCTCGCGCCGGCCGACCTGGCCCGCTGGCACAACCAGCTGCAGGACCTGGCATCGTCGACCCGGCTCGGCGTACCGGTGACCGTCTCCACCGATCCCCGGCACGCCCGGTCCGCCAACCCCAACACGGCGGCGCTGGCCGGAGCCTTCTCCACCTGGCCGGAACCGCTGGGGCTGGCCGCCACCGGCGACCCGGAGCTGGTGCGCCGGCACGCCGACACCGTACGGCGGGAGTACCTGGCGGTCGGCATCCGGGCCGCGCTGCACCCGCAGGCGGACGTCGCCACGGACCCGCGCTGGCCACGGGTGCTGGGCACCTTCGGCGAGGACCCGGAGCTGGTCAGCCGGCTGACGGTGGCGTACCTGTCCGGGTTGCAGGGTCCGACGCTCGGACCGGACAGCGTCGCCGCGCTGGTCAAGCATTTCCCCGGCGGCGGCCCGGTCCGCATCGGCGAGGACCCCCATTTCCGGTACGGCGCCGAGCAGGCCTACCCGGGTGGTCGTCTCGCCGCCCACCTGGCGCCGTTCGTGGCGGCCGTCCGGGCCGGTGCCGCGCAGGTGATGCTCGGCTACGGGCTGCCGGTCGGCACCGAACTGCCGCCGGTGGCGTTCGCCTTCAACCACGAGGTGGTGACCGGGCTGCTGCGTGAGCAACTCGGCTTCACCGGGGTGATCTGCGCCGACTGGGGCGTACTGACCGATGCCTGTTTCCGGGGCGAACGCCGACCGGCCCGCGCCTGGGGCGTCGAACATCTCGAACCGGCGCAGCGACTGCGTGCCGCGCTGCACGCCGGGGTGGACCAGTTCGGCGGCGAGGCCCGCCCGGACCTGGTGGTCGACCTGGTCCGCAGCGGCCAGGTCACCGAGGACCGGATCGACGAGTCGGCCCGCCGCATCCTGCACGACAAGCTGCGGCTCGGCCTGTTCGGGCACCGCTACGTCGACCCGGAGCACGCCTCGCAGCTGGTCGGTGGCCCGCCGGCCCGCGCCGCCGGGCTGGCCGCCCAACGGGCCTGCGTGACGCTGCTGCGTCAGGCCCCGCCGGACAGCCCGGCCCGGTTGCCGCTCGCCCCCGGCCTGCGGGTGTACGCCGAGGGCCCGCTGCGTGCCGCGCTGCGGGGCAGGTGGACGGTGGTGTCGGAGCCGGGTCAGGCGGACGTGGCGGTGCTGCGGCTGGCCGCACCGTACGAGCGGCGGCCCGGCCCGGTGGAGGCGTACTTCCACGCCGGGCCGCTGGAGTTCCCGGCGGGTGCGCTGGACCGGGTGCTGGCGGTCGCGGCGGCGGTGCCGACCGTCGTGGACGTCTACCTGGACCGGCCGGCGGTGCTCACCCCGCTCGCCGACCGGGTCGGCACGCTGCTGGTCAGCTTCGGCGTCGAGGACACCGCGCTGGTCGACGTACTCGCCGGGGAGCCGGCACCGACCGGCCGGCTACCGGTCGATCTGCCGGCCAGTCAACGGGCCGTACTCACCGGGCAGCCGGACGCCCCGTTCGACGACCCGGACCCGTTGTTCCGGTACGGCCACGGGCTGACGTTCTGACCGGGAAGTTCAGGGGTGGCCGGGCAGGTCAGGGGGTTGCCGGGCAGGTCAGTCGCGGGCCCGGAGGCGGTGCAGCACGGCGGCGGCGACCAGGCCGTACGCCAGGTGCGGCACGATGTCCGACGCCCAGTCGGCAGCGCTCCACTGCCGCGGGTCGGTGACCTTGAGCAGGGTCATCGGCGCGTCCGAGCCGGCCATCGCCAGCATGGCGAGCAGGCCGGTTGCCGCCCAGACCGGTGCCCGGCGGGGGCCGGCCACGGCGTACAGCGCGCCGGCGCCGAGGCCGGTCGCGTAGCCGAGCAGCGGCCCGAGCCCGTCCCGGCGGTTGCTGGCGGTCTCGTCGTCGCCGAGGTCGACGTGCAGTGTCTCGGCGAGCCGACCGACGCTGCGCTGCGGGGTGCTGCTCGCCGGCCGGGCCCGGCCGGCCATGTCGAGGTAGGTGACCATGTTGAGGGCGCTGGTGCCGGCGGCACCGGCCAGCAGCCCACTCCAGATTCGCCGCATTTCGTCGGCGTACCCAATGCTCGGGCGAGCTAACTCGGTGCTGGTATCCCAGGCGGTCGGCCCAGTCACTGTGGTGACAGCAGGATCCTCTGCACCGTGCCTCCACGGGTAGCGCAGGCTTGGCTTCGTTGCCGTGGCAGGACGCCCCGCCGTACGGTGGCGGAGGCAGGTGATCTGAATGAAAGCCGAAGGTACGGGAGCCGGCCGGCCCAGCGCGATTCACGTGGGTGAACCGCACGGCAACGGGATCTCCACCCGGTTGAACTGGCTGCGGGCCGGGGTGCTCGGCGCCAACGACGGCATCGTGTCGACGGCCGGTCTCGTCGTGGGGGTGGCCGGCGCGACCATCGCCACCGGCCCCGTCCTGACAGCGGGCGTCGCGGGGGTGGCGGCGGGCGCCGTCTCCATGGCCCTGGGTGAGTACGTGTCGGTGAGCAGCCAGCGTGACAGCGAACGGGCGCTGCTGGCGAAGGAGCGCACCGAGCTCGAACGGTTCCCCGAGCAGGAGTTGGACGAGCTGACCGCGCTCTACGTCGCGAAGGGTCTGACCGTCGGAACCGCCCGGCTGGTAGCGGAGGAACTGACGGCGAAGGACGCCTTCGCCGCGCACGCCGACATCGAGTTGCGGATCGACCCGGATTCGCTGACCAACCCCTGGCACGCAGCCGCCGCCTCGGCGGTCGCTTTCACCCTCGGGTCACTGCTGCCGCTGATCGCGATCCTGCTGCCACCACCCGACGCGCGGGTGGCCGTGACGTTCGCCGTCGTGCTGCTCACACTCGCGGTGACGGGTGCGGTGAGCGCGAAACTGGGCTCTGCCAACGCGGGGCGGGCGGTGGTCAGACTCGTTGCCGGTGGTGCCCTGGCCATGGCCGTCACCTTCGCCATCGGGCAGTTCGTCGGCGCGACGGTGCTCTGAGCCGACCTTCGACCACGCCGCCGACGAACTATTGCTGCGATCAACCTTTCCTCGGGTGGTCTGTGGTGCGGGTGTGGGTGCCGTCGGGGTGGAGGCGGACAGTGACGGGCCGGCCGGGCCGGGTGGCGGCGTGGCGGCGTACCTGGGTGATGCAGGTTGTGGTGTCGGGGAGGGTGCCGGCCGCTGCGGGCTGTTGCGGCACGGGGATCGGCGTGGTCGGGTCGGTGGGGATGGTGGCGCGCAGTGCGCCGTGCAGGTAGCGGTAGCACAGCGCGACGGCTTCGGGCAGGGCGGCGCTGGTGGGGACGGGGTCGACGGCCAAGCGTGTGGCCGGGTCGACGACCCGGACCGACCAGGAGTGGCCCTGGGACAGTTCGGGTCGGCCGATGGTGTTGCGGTGGTCGATGACGGTGATGTCGAGGGCGAGGCCGAGGCCGCGAACCAGGGCGGCGAGTTCGTCGAGGGTGGGGCCGGGCCAACCGTTGGCGAGGACCATGATCCGGGCGCCGTCGTGGGTGGCGCCGACTTCACCGAGGTACGCGCCGACTGGGTCGCCGCCGCCGTGGGGGACCTGGCTGACACCGTTGCGCAGGTGCTGGTCGATGCTGTGTTCGCCGTCGATGTCGGTCAGGTCGGTCGGCTCGACGCCGAACTGCGCCGCGAGCGTCCCGATCTGGTAGTGGTCGGGTAGTTGCCAGACGGTGGTGCCGGACGGCCGGTCGGCGGGCACCGGTGTGGGTGGCGGTTGGTTGGTGTCGTCGGGTCGCCAGTTGCGGTGCACGGTCCGGCCACGCAGGTCGGTGACGGTGAGCACCGCGCCGCGTCGCACCTGGCGGGTGCCGTAGCAGTCCAGGCAGTACGGCGGGTCGGGCCGGTCGGCGCACCGGGTGCAGGGGTGGGCGGGGATCGCCTCGCCCCAGTGTTTCGGTGCCGGCGGTTCCCAGCCGCGGACGAATGTGCCGGGGGTGTCGGCGGGTCGCAGGCTGGTGTGCCACCAGTGCCGGTTACGCCAGATGGCCTGCGCGCCGCCGTGCTGTTCAGCGTCGGCGATCATGCGGCGTTCGACCTGGTCGAGGTCGTGGCCGCCGGGGTGCCCGTCCAACCCGACCGGCACCGCACGCCCGGTGAGGGCAGCCTCGGTGAGGTAGTGGGCGGGCAGCAGCGGGTTGGCGACGGTCAGACCGGTCACCGCCCGTTCGGCGGGGATGGTGGCGAGCGCGGTCGGCAGATCGGCGATCCACCGGTGCTGGTAGTCGGGCACCGCACCGCCGGCGTGCTCGAACCGGACGTCCCAGCTCAGCCCACGCCCGATGGAGCTGGGCCGGACTTCGAGGACCAGGTCGACGTGCAACTGGTCGGCGAGCGCACACAGCCGACCGAGCAGCCGGCCCGGGTCGCCCGGTGGCGGCGGCTCGACGCTGCGGCCGATCAGCACCAGCCACGGCACGGCGGGCCGCTCGGCCAGCGCCACCGCCTCCCACCGCAGCCGATCCCGCTCGGGTACGCCGGGCTGCCACTGCCGGGGCAGCGTCAACCCCGACGACGGCAGCCGACCCGGCTCGTCGGGGAAATCCGGGTCACGCAACGTCGCGGCGGCCACCCCGGCACGCTGGGCGAGGTCGGTGACGATCGGCGCGTACGGCAACCACCACGTCCCACCCGGCGTCGGCAAAGGCGTGAACGAGCCCGGCACCAGGCTGGTCGACGCCACCTGCCCGGTGTCAAGGTTCGCCACGGTGAACACCCGTTGCGCCCGCCGCCGGTCCACGCCGACCCCGACCACGTGCAGAGAGCCGGCCGGCACCTTGTCGACGCCGTTCACGCCGCCACCCCCGCCCCGAACCGGTGCGACTGCTCGAACTGCTGCGACTGCCAGTCCCGCAACGCCTGCTTGATCCGGGCGTTCTCCTCGCGGGTGGAGCCAAGTTCGGCGCGCAGCGCGGTCAACTCGTCGGCGACCAGATGCAGAAACGCCCGCACCTCCACCGGGTCGCAGCCACGCCGGACACGGTCGCCGAACGCGCGCTCCCGGACCAGGCCAGGGCTGATCGACGGCCGCACCGCCCGCCCGTACAAGTGACCGGCAGCGTTCGGAGCAGGCCGCACCGGCCGGCGCGGCCCAGCCGCAGTCTCGGTCGGCCGCCGGTCGTGGCGGGCGATCTCAGCGAGCAACCGCCGGTTACGCCGGCTCCGCACCGGAGCCCGGCGGAACAGGTCAAAGAACCTACGCACAGCAGGAACCACCTTTCACACAATCGAAACCTTCAGAGGTACGGGTAAAGGGCGCGCGGCTCACGTAGCGCTGCCGCTGCCCTGGTCAGCGGTGCCGGTGCGGGCGGGGCGCCCAGCGGAGACCGTCACGCTGGACGAAGATCTCCCGCCGTTCACGGGCTTCACCGTCGGCTGCCAACACATAGCCGGTGAGCCAGACCCAGCCGTCGTACGTCCAGCGCTTGTCTACTGTCGTCACCCGAAACCGGAAACCGCGCCCGGCCGCGAACTGCACACTCGCCCGACCATCGATGATCAACTCGTCGCCGGGGCGGGGATCGGCCGGTGACCGGTCGGCCGGCACGCTACCGATCAGCCGCCGGCACCGTCGTCCGACCGCAGTCGGGACACCACCGCGACTTGACCTTGAAACTGAACAACCCCACGAAGAACCCGAGCAGGATTCCGGAAGTCAGAGCACCAAGCGCCACCATGATCAACCCTTCCCATTGGCCGGGGCGGCCAATGGGCCGCCGCCGTGTTTAGCACCAACTCACCTGGCACCAAGCCAGATCTTCCGCGCCTTCTGGTTGACAATCAGATGTCCATAGAGCAACGATCCCACTCGATCTTGATAGGCGGCAGGTGTCACGGCGGTGACAGGGCAGAGTCCCCTGCCATATCACCCCTGGGTAGTGGATACTCGAAGCCATGAGGGATGAGCTTGAGGAAGACTCCCGGCCGGCGTGGGCGCAGCGGCTTCGCTCGGAGCGAACTGCCCGGGGGTGGTCCCAGAGTGACGCGGTACGGGCGCTCAGGGCACACGCATCCGAACCACTGCCCTCCGACAACGCCCTGTTGCGCAACTGGAAGCGGTGGGAAGCTGGTAGCTCCGAGCCCGACGTCTTTTACAAGACGCTGATTGCCAAGACCTACGGTACCGTCACGGCAGCGTTCTTCCCTCGCCAGGGTGGGGCAAATATCGAAGCGGACCTGCTGGCAGACAGTGGCCTGGAAACCCTGGAGATTCTCTCTCGCATTCGCGCCTCGGATGTCTCGGCAGCCATGCTTGACGCACTTCGCATTGCGGCCGATCGACTCTGCTGTGAGTACCCCTACGCTCCCCCGTATCAGCTCTATGTCGAGGGAAAAGCGTGGCTTCGACGCCTCATGAGTCTCATGGATCGCCGTTTAACGCTCGCGCAGCACAAAGAGGTTCTATCGCTTGCTGGTCTGGTTGCCTTGCTCGTCGGGTGTGTCGAATACGACCTAGGGCTACGGCGGGAAGCGGAAAGCACCCGTAAGGCGGCGCTGGCCCTCGGCGAGGAGGCGGGCGACGCTGCAGTTGTCGGGTGGGCGCACGAGATGCGCGCATGGTACGCACTAACACAGGGTGACTACCGGGGAACGATAGCCGCCGCTGAGATAGGGGTGACAAAGGTCCCCGGTCAAAGCGTTGCTGTGCAGCTAGCAGCGCAGCAGGCCAAGGCATGGGCACGTATCGGAGACCGCAGAAAAGTAGAGACGGCACTTGATCGGGGCCGGTCACTCCTAGAATCACTGCCCTACCCAGAGGATACCGACCACCATTTTGTGGTTGACCCGTCGAAGTTCGACTTTTACGCGATGGACTGCTACCGGTTGGCCAGAGAAGATCAGCTCGCCGAGATTTACGCTTACGAAGTCATACGGTCTTCCACCGACCCAGACGGTGCCGAACGGAAGCCCATGAGGAACGCCGAGGCTCGTTTGACGCTAGGCGTGGTAGCGGCGCGGAGAGGGGAAATTCAGGAGGCAGTGGCGTACGGCCGACAAGCGCTGTCGGGCGACCGCAAATCCCTACCGTCACTCCTCATGTGCTCCCGAGAGCTAGGGCAACTGTTGCAGGAGCAGTACCCGAAGCACCCTGAGGCGCTAGCCTTCCTGGACGAGCTACGAGTACTCAGCAGCCCAGCAGGCCCCCGGTAGCCCAGGAATCCATCCACGGGTGTTGCAGTCAGGGCAACAGATCCGGTTTCGCCCATCTCCGAAGACAGCCTCGCCGGATCCTGCACACAGCTGGCAGGTCGAAGCGGAGGGCGGCCGGTCCGGCATGAGATGTCTCAACTCCGGATAGCGGCGCGCTGCCTGGACGTGGGCGAACTCGTGCTCGTTGGCATCGGCGGGGCGCAAGCTACCGTCGTCTTCGTCGATGAGCACCTCGCCCGACTCCGACATGAGGAAGGAGATCCCCAGAGTGCCGTAGACACCGAGCAGTCCGAGCTCCCGCGCCATCGCGGCAGCGGGATGGGCGGACGAAGCTTGGTCCTCGACGAGCCTCGCAAAGTTCCCAGAGACTTCCACGAGGCGAACATACTCTCAGACCCCACTCACCGGTCCCCATCGCATCCTGGCCGGTCGGCGTCCGAGGTCTCGTCAGCCTGGCGTGATCTGTTCATCGAGGACCCTGATGGAGGCGACGACCAGGGGCGATCGCTGCAAGAACGACGCGAACACATGGGCACGCCAGGCCGCCTGTGACTGGACGGTGTACGTCGAAGCCCGCGACATCCGCTACGCACGATGAGTAACGGTGTAGGTGACCCGGCTCCAGGATTGCGGCATGAGTGACGATGTGCGACAAGTGGACTACTCAATCGCTGCTTCCAAGACCCAGGAGGTGGGTCGAGGACGGCCGGGGAGGTCAGTGCGCCCGGTGGACCACAGGAGCACCTGGACCGGATTGCCGGCTGGGGCGTGGGGAACGAGCCGGGTCAGCACGGCGGTACAGAGTGATCTCGGCGGATGCCAGTGGATGCCGAGCCCTTCGGCGATGTCGTAGGTGTGCACCAGCGTCTCGTTCACGCCCAGTGCCGCGAAGCCGCTTGCGTCGGTCGGTCCCCAGTGCCAGGCCCGTACCGACGGGTCGGATGCGGCCAGCATGGTGCTCAACAACCGTCCTGCGCCGGTGACTGTTCGCAGCAGATCGCGGGGAGACGCGTCGTCGCGTACCACCAGGTCGAACGGGAGGTACGCGGAGTCGGGCCGGACGGCGAGTTGCCCGGCGTACGCGAGAAGGTCATGCGCGACATGGGGATACGGCTCTATCGGAACCTGACTGTGGGCTGGTGACTCTGGGTGATTGGTGTGTTGATCGGCACGTGCGGACGCCGGGCCGCTGCTGCCGTTGCGTCGAGTGGAGGGCTCAGGCACGTTATTCGCGCGAATAACGTGCCTGAGCCCTCCACTCGATGGCATACCGAGACTTGACGGACAAAGGTTTCGCACATCGGCATGAGGGGAAGCCGAGGCAACAGTTGGCTCGGCAACACCCGTCACGCAACGCCACCGACCTGCACCTCCAGCAAGTGGACGGCCAGACTCCGGACGTGGCCCAACCCGGCTGGTGCGCTTGCCCGTACCCACCTCGGCGAACCGGTCTATCGACAACCGGCAACCTGGTCTTTGTCGGGCCTCGTAGCGCGTATCGCGATCCACAGGACAGGCCAGATGCCAGTAGGCAGATAGCGAAGTTGCGGCGAGACCAAGAGTTGAGGGACCTCATCCGGGCGGTTGCCTCCTTCGTAACTGATACGAGGAAGCGCTACCAGGAAGGCGAGGAGACCGCCGCTCAGTACATGTAGTCGCCACCCTCGCCTGATGATCCACAGCGGCTGTTCGACTTGACACGCCGGGGATGTGTCAGACCAAGCGCATCCGATCGCCCGGCTCAACCGCCCGGCTCAGGTGAGGCGGGCGGCGAGGGTGTCGAGGTCGTCGACGAACCAGACCTGGTTGCCCCGGTTCGACTCGACGACCAGGTCACGCAGTGCCGTACTGCCGGCGGTGTGGCCGGTGATGTCGCCGACCACGACCAGCCGCAGCCGGTAGTTGACGAACTTCTGCATGATGCCGCCGGCCAGCCCGCTGCGCAGCGCGAAGAAGCGTTCATCCAGCCGCGTGACCGGGATCGCGACGATCTCGGCACCGGCGAACGTCTGGCCGATCACGTCCAGCGCATCCTGCTCACTGGCGATTGTCGGCCCGTCGGCGGCGCAGACCAGCACCGGTACGCCGGCCAGTTCGACGATCTCGTCAGCCATCACCGCGTACCCCGTCTCTGTTGTCCGTCCGGAACATTCCGCTGCCCGCGCGCGTCACCGCGTCGATCGTGGACAGGATCTCCGCGACCGCGTCCGGGCCACCGAAGACGACGATCTTCAGCCGGTCTCGCGCTGGGTCGTACCCGGTCTGCAGCCGCAGCGGCGGCGCGGCCGACGCCCGGCTGCCGCCCTGCGCCCCGGCGACCAGCAGGGTGCTCAACCGGTCGGCGTCGGCGGACGTCAAGCCGTCGATGTCGACCACCGCGGAGACCTCGACCACCGGGTCGGCCGGCTCGGCGGAGCCGGCGGCCCCGGCCGGGCGGCCGGTGAACGCGTCCAGGTCGGCCGGTGCGATCCGGTACTGCTTGCCGATCCGTACGGCCGGCAGCCGTCCGTCCCGGATGTAACTACGCACCGTACGCACATGCAGGTCAAGCTGCTCTGCGACTTCCTCCACCGACAGCCAAGACTTCGCCATTCTTCCCCATCAGCATCTTTTTCGCGTACGGCAGGGAAGTTTAGCGCATCGGCCGGCCACCGACCACGATCCGGACCGGTCACCGCCCGCCACCCCGGTTTGTCGCACCGGGGCGATACAACTTCTCGGGTACGGATCACCGGTCCGCAGCCCCGCCGTCTGAGATGACGGCTGACGACGGCTGCGGTCGACACCCCTGGAGGGCAACCCAGTGGACGCGGACGACGCCGCCTGGCAGCGGCGAAGCATGGTACGGGTGGTGCCCACCGCACGACCCCGCAAGCTGGCGAAGGTCCCCTTCGTCGAGATGGCCGACGGACGCCTGCAGGGCGTCGTGTCCAGCGGCTCGGATATCGGGCGGGTGTACGTGTCGTCGGTCGCCGCCGGCAGCTACGAGGTCAGCTGCAGCACCAACAACAACCGGCCGTGCGGCGGGCTGCGCGGCGGCGACTACGCGTGCAACCACCTGACCGCGCTCGCCGACGAGGCCATCGTGCAGTACGGCGGCGACCGGGTCGCCCGCTTCCTGCGCCTGGAGACCAACGACGAGGTGACCAACGGCAGCGAGATCTTCTGGGCGATCGGCCGGACCACCCTCGCCGGCGCGTCGCCGGCGGCGGCCGTGTTCAGCCGGTTCCTGCACCACCTGTCCTATCTGGACCTGCCGGGGGCGGTCGAGCCGCTGCCCGAGTTGAGCTGGTTCCCGGCCGGGGCGGGGGCCCGCTGATGCGCGGGGCACAGCTCGACGACCTGCGCGACGGCGTACCGGCCGGGGTCGCCGAGGCACTCGCCGTGGTCGACCGGTTCGACCAGGCGATGACCGGCGGCTTCGGCCGACTCGACCCGAAGGGTACGGCGGCCCTGGCCGAGCTGGCCGGCGCGGTCTCGGCCACCCCGCTCGGCGCGGCGGCGGCCGAAGCCGTCGACAAGGTGACCGCCGGCTCGGTCGGCGAGGAGCAGTTGCTGCTGCTGGCCGCCGCCCGTACGGCGGTGGTGGGCGCGGTGCACGACGCGCTGCGGGACCGGCTCGACGGCACGCTCGGCCGCGACCGGGCGCAGTGGTCGGCACCGGCCACGGCCGCCGCCCCGGCCGACGGACGACTGTTGGCGGCCCGTTCCTGGCTGGCCGAGCTGGCCCTCGCCGGCTGGCGCAACGTCGACCACGATCTGGTGTCGGCCAGCCAGCAGGCACTGACCGCGCTGCTCGCCGACCCGGCCCGACGCCGGATCGCGGTGCTGCTCGACGGGCTCGCCAACGAGCTGCGCTACACCAGCCCGGTGGCCACCATGGAGCGGATTCCGGCGCGCCGCTGGGCCGACCTGTGGACCCGCGCCATGCTGTTGACCAGCCCGCAGGGCGGGCCGGCAGCGCCGGAGACGGTCTCCGGCCGACTGCTGATCGTCGGCGCCGACGTGCAGGAGCACGCCACCGCCGTACAGCTGCAGGTGCACGCGGTGCTGGAGGCCGCCGGCGGTGCCGGCGACGCCGACCGGTCCCGGCTGGTCCGGGTCAACGTGTCCGCCGCCAAGGTCGACACGATCGTCGGCCCGGTGGTGTGGCAGCTGCTCGCCGACCATCCGGTGCTGCTCGCCGCCCTGGCCGGCCGGCTCAGCCTGGACGTCACCGACCTGCCGCTGCTGCCCGGCGGCGACCTGCTCTGGCGCGACGACCAGGCCCGACCCGGCGAGCCGACCGACCCGTTCGCCGTCGCCCGGGTGCAGCTCGGTGAGGCGCTCGCCCCGGCCGTACCGCCGCTGGACCGGCACCCGGTCGCCATCGCCGAGCCGGTGCTGCTGGAGGGCTACACGGTGGTCACCGACGACGCCGGGCTCGGCTTCGAGGTCGACGGCACCCGGGTCGCCGTCGATGTCGACCGGCTGCCCGGCTGCGGGCCGATCACCACCGAGCTGCTGGCCAAGTCGTCGGCCTGCATCGGGCTGCTGCGCTGGGACGGTGACGCGGCGGCCGGCCCCGGCTGGTCGGTGCAGCCGATCGGCATGCAGGCGACGGTGAAGCGCAAGCAGGTCGACCTGCACACCGGCGACTGGGCGCAGGGGCCGACCGACCCCAAGGTCGCCAAGGCGGTGGCCCGCTCCGGCGACAGCGTCGCGATGCTCCGGGAGCGGGCGGGACGGTTGCTGCGCAAATGACCGATTCGATGATCAACTATCACGAGAACCGGCGCCAGGTGCTCTACTGGCGGCTGCTGGCCCGGCTGTTCGACGGGCAGGAGCAGGCCGCGCTGGAACGCACCAGCATGGCGGTGGTCGACGAGCTGGGGCTGCCGGCCGCGCTGCTCGACCCGGCGGTCTCCATCGACACCGTCGTGCAGCGGTTCCCGGAACTGGCCGACGAGCTGCCCGGCCTGCTCGTGCCGCCGGCTGAGGACGAGAGCGCCGGCGAGGCGTCGGTGCAGGTCGGGGCCGACGAGGTACGCCGGGCGGCGCTGGCGTCGAAGCTGCTGCTCAACGTCTTCGCCACCGGCAGCGGTGACGTGTCGGCCGGTCAGCTGGCCGGCTGGCAGGCCGACGCCGGCTGGTACCAGCAGGCCTGCGGTGCCACGCCGGGGCGCCGCGACGGGGTGCTCGGCACCATCGAAGCCGACCTGGTACGCCGGATGCGGCTGCGCGAAGTGCTGGCCGATCCGGCGCTGGCCCGCCAGCTCACCCCGAGCATGTCGCTGATCGAGCAGCTGCTGCGGGACAAGTCGAACCTGTCCGGGGTGGCGCTGGCCAACGCCAAGGCGCTGATCCGCCGGTTCGTCGACGAGGTCGCCGAGGTGCTCAAGACCCAGGTGCAGCAGACCAGCGTCGGCACCATCGACCGGTCGGTCCCGCCGAAACGGGTGTTCCGCAACCTCGACCTGAACCGCACCATCTGGAAGAACCTGCCGAACTGGAGTCCGGCCGACGAGCGGCTCTACGTCGACCGGCTGTACTACAAGCAGACCGCGAAGCGGACCACCCCGGCCCGCATGATCGTCGTGGTCGACCAGTCCGGCTCGATGGTCGACGCGATGGTCAACTGCACCATCCTGGCCTCGATCTTCGCTGGTCTGCCCAAGGTCGACGTGCACCTGGTCGCGTACGACACCCGGGCGCTGGACCTGACGCCGTGGGTGCACGACCCGTTCGAGGTGCTGCTGCGCACCCAGCTCGGCGGCGGCACCGACGGCACGGCCGCGTTGGAGCTGGCCCGGCCGAAGATCACCGACCCGCGCAACACCGTACTGGTGTGGATCTCCGACTTCTACGAGTGGAAGTCGCAGGAGGTCTTCGACGGGCTGCAGGCGGTGCACCGCAGCGGCGCCCGGCTGATCCCGGTCGGCTCGGTCTCCAGCGGCGGCCAGCAGAGCGTCAACCCGTGGTTCCGGCAGCGGCTCAAGGACCAGGGCACCCCGGTGCTGTCCGGGCACGTCCGCAAGCTCGTCGTCGAGCTCAAGAACTTCCTCACCTGACCTGACTCTTCGCCCGCTCACCCTTTCGACTCGCCGTACCGATCCCCCGAGCCTCAATCTAGGAGAAACCGCACCATGACCGCAGAGATGCTGCGCGCCCCCGCCGAGATCAAGTACGCCGAGGAGCTCGACTGGCTCGAATCGATCGACGACAGCCCGAAGCCGTACTCGTGGCGGCTGAGCCCGAAGATGGTGCGTCTGTTCATCCTCGGCTCGGAACGCGCCGACGGCCTCGACCGCGAGGTCCCGCAGAAGTGGTTCGGTGACCGCAGCTTCGTCGAACGCAGCATCGTCACCCTCGCCTCCGACCGGGGGCTGCTGCTGATCGGCGACCCGGGCACCGGCAAGAGCTGGCTGGCCGAACTGCTCGCGGCCGCGATCTGCCGCAACTCGACCCTGGTGGTGCAGGGCACCGCCGGCACCACCGAGGACCACATCAAGTACTCGTGGAACGTGTCGATGGTCATCGCCAAGGGCCAGTCCCGGCAGTCGATGATCCCGTCGCCGATCATGACCGCGATGGAGCAGGGGGTGATCGGCCGGTTCGAGGAGCTGACCCGCTCCACCAGCGACGTGCAGGACGCACTGATCTCGATCCTGTCCGAGAAGTACGTCTCCATCCCGGAGCTGGACTCGGACAACATCGTCTTCGCCCAGCCCGGGTTCTCCATCATCGCCACCGCGAACAGCCGCGACCGGGGCGTCAACGACCTGTCGTCGGCGCTCAAGCGACGGTTCAACTTCGTCCGGATCCCGGTGATCACCAACCGGCGCAGCGAAGCGGAGATCGTCCGGTTCCGCACCACCGAACTGCTGCGTCGCCACCAGATCGAGCTGGAGGTGCCACCCACCCTGCTGGACGTGCTGTTGCAGAGCTTCGCCGACCTGCGCAAGGCCGCCGCTTCGGCGACCAGCGACGACGAGAAGCTGGAGTCTGCGCTGTCCACCGCCGAGCAGATCGGTGTGCTGGAGGACGCGATCCTGCACAGTCAGTTCTTCGGTGACCGGACGCTGCGCGCCGAGACCCTGGCCAGCTCGATGGTCGGTTCGCTGGCCCGGCGCAGCCCGGAGGACCTGGCGATCCTGAACAAGTTCTGGCACGGGGTGATCGAGCCGCGCAGCAAGGCCGACGGCGGCGAGTGGCCGGCCTTCCTCGAAGGCGGCCGGCAGAGCATCGCGACCCTGTCATGAGCGCATCATCGGACAGCCGGTTCGGGGCGCTGCGGGAGCAGTTGGCGGACGCCGCGACGGCGTTCGCCGACTCGCCCGACGCGCTGACCGGCATCCTCGCCGGCCTGGTCGACGACGTCGACCACGCGCTCGGCGAGGAGTTGGAGATCTTTCCGGTCTGCCATCACTCCCCGTCGTCGGCGCTGGCGATGGTCCGCCGGCTGCGCGACAAACAGCCCAAGGTGATCTATGTGGAGCTGTGCGAGGACCTGCAGCCGCTGCTGATCGAGCTCCGCAACTGCGAGCTGCCGGTGGCGTTGCAGGCCTTCGCCAGCGACCTGGACGGCTTCCCCGCCGGGGCCGGTCCGTTGAGCGTGATCGCGCCGATCACCGAGGCGTCCGCCGAATATCAGGCGATCGCGTACGCGCTGGAGACGCCGGGGGTGGAGCTGCTGCTGGTGGACCGCTCCACCGACCACGTCTTCCAGTGGCAGTCCGACGACCGGACGGACCCGGCCGCCCCGGCGGACGGCGACGACGAACCGGCACGGCAGGACCAGCAGCAGGGCCAGAGCCAGCAGCAGGGCCAGGCAACCGGCGAGGACGACGAGAAGGCGCTGCACGGCGACGCCGTCGGTGTCGGCATCGGCGACCTGCGCCCCGGGTTCGCCGAGTTGGAGGCGTACCTGCTGCACCACGGCAAGGTGCGGCACTGGTCGGAGTGGTGGGACCAGTACGTCGAGCAGCCGCTGATCGGCGCCGACCACGACACGTACCGGCAGGTCATGGTCATGATCGGCAGCCTGTTCCGGCGGCTGCGGCCGAGCGACGCGGCGCGACTCGACCGCGACGAGGACCGGGAACGCTACATGTGGACCCGGATACGCGACCACCTCGCCGCCTACGGTGCCGACCCGGCCGACTGCCTGTACGTCTGCGGCGCGTTCCACGCCGCCAGCCGGGTCGAGCAGTTCGGCGTCCGGTCGACCGCGCCGTTCGAGATCACCGCGCCGACCGGCACCAAGTGGCGGTACGGGCTGATCCCGTCCAGCCACTCGGCGATCGAGGCACAGTTCGGGCTGGCCGGCGGCACGGTGTCGATCGCCGCCAGCACCTGGCGCAAGGCGCTGACCGGCAGCAAGGTCACCCCGTACCGGCTGGCCGGGCAGCAGGGTGGGCGCAAGAGTTCGGCCCGCAAGCCGAAGAAGGCGGCGCCGCCAGCGACCGACGGTACGGCGGCCGACGCTACGGGTGACGACCGACTCAGCGGCTTCCTGGCCGCCCCGAGCCGGCCCGGTGAGCTCGACGAGGCCGAGTTGCGCGGCTGGTCGGTCGACATCGTCCGGCTGGCCCGGCGCAACGGCTACCTGGCCAGCACCGCCGACGCGATCGCCATCTTCGAGACGGCGGTGCTGCTGGCCGGGATGCGCAACCGGCGCCGGCCCACCCCGTACGACTTCGCCGACGCCGCGGTCACCTGCATCGAGAAGGACGTGGTGCCGGGCCGGCGCGACGTACGCCGGCTCTGCGAGATCATGTTCGGCGGTGACCGGATCGGTCGGGTCGGCTACGACGCGATGCCGCCGCTGGCCCGGGACGTCTACGACCGGCTGGCACCCATCGGGTTGGACCCGAAGCGGCGTACCGTGCAGCGCGCGCTGCTGGACCTGCACGGCCAGCCGGAGCTGCGGCCTTGCTCCGATCTGCTGTGGATGCTGCGACGGCTGCTGCCACCGGAGGTGGTCCGGCCGATCATGGGCGAGCGGCGGCTCGGCGAAAAGTCGGTCCAGGAGAGCTGGGACGTCGCGATCGGTCGCCACCAGCGGTCGATCATCGAGCTCGGCTACGAGGGCGTGACCATCGAGCAGGTGCTCGAGCAGCGGCTGCGCCGGGCGGCCTGGGATCCCCAGGCCACGGCGGCGCACGCCCTCGGCGCGGTGGAGGAGTCGCTGCTGTTCCTGCAGAACCGGCGGCTCACCGACGAGCTTGGTGCCCGTGCCGTGCAGTTACTCGCCGCCGAACGCACCGCCGACGGGGCACCGGAGGTGTTGCAGCGGATCCGGCAGCTGCTGGCGTACTACCGCACCAGCGGTGAGCCGCAGCTGCCGGCCTGGTGCCAGGACTTCGTCAGCACCGGGTACGCCCACTACTGCACCCTGCTGCCGACCGCGTTCGTCGACGACGAGACCGGGCTGCGGCAGGTGGCGGCGATGCTGGGCTTCCTGATGACCATGGAGAGCGTCGCCATGGCGTTGGGCTGTGACCGGACCCAGCTGGAGCTGGCGGTACGTCAGTCGCATCCGGAGGCACCGGCGAAGATCGCGTTGCACTGGGCGGCGCAGTCCCAGCTCGGTCAGCTGCCGCTGGCCGAGCTGCGCGACCGGTGCGCGGATCTGCTGGCCAGCCCGCTCACCGTCGGGGCGTTCCCGCACTACCTGAGCGGGTTCGTGCAGGCGTTGGAGCCGGTGCCGACGCTGGCGCCGTTCGTGGTGGAGGTGCTGTCGGCGGCGTTCGGCCAGCTGCCCGACCCGGTGCTGCTGCCCTGGCTGCCGACGCTGATCACCACGCTGCGGGAGCAGGCCGGCGAGTTGGTGCCGATCCTGGTCCGGGAGGCCGGCCGTACCTTCCCGGCCTCGCTGCCGGCGCTGGACTCCTGGACCCCGCCGTGGGCCGCGGTCGCCCCAATCGCCGCGCGGACCGGCTCGGCGGGCGACGGCGCGGCACCTGCGGCGGAGTCCGCCCGGTACGCGATGTCCGGGCCGGCACCGGAGCTGCTGGCCGAGTTCCCACTGGCCGCTGTGGCGGTGGCGGACCTGCTGGGCTGCGCCGCCGACCCGGTCGGTGGCGCAGCCGCCGCGCCACCGGCCGCCGGGGAGCCGGCGGTGGCCGACCTGTTGGAGAGGTTCCCGACGAGCGCGGCTGGGGTCGCCGCCCACGTCGGACTGGTCCCCGCCGCCGGTTGACAGTGACCCGGGGGGCGCCGGTGCCGGCGGTACACCGCCGGCACCGGCGAGGGCGGGGCACTCGTACCCCTCGACATGCTAGGTTTGCCGCGTTGCAGTTGATTTCTTCATGCCGTCTGCCTGATCGCAGCCGGCAGCAGCCGGGCATTGGCAGATTCTGCCGGTCTCTCCGGACGGAGATTGATGAGTGCGGCAGCAGAGGTCCGCACGTCGCGGACCCGTCACCGGCTAGGAGCAGACATGGCAATCGGCACCGTGAAGTGGTTCAACGCTGACAAGGGTTTCGGCTTCATCACCCAGGACAGCGGAGAAGCTGACGTCTTCGCCCACTTCACCGCGATCGCGTCCAGCGGATTCCGTACCCTCGAAGAGAACCAGCGGGTGGAGTTCGACGTCGAGCAGGGCCAGAAGGGCCTGCAGGCGGCGAACATCCGGGTGATCTGAGGTTGTCCCCGTCCCTTGGGACGCGACCGTTGACGGCGTCGTCCCAGGGCGGGCTGGCACCGGATCCCCTGCAACGGCAACTCTTCGACGACGCCGCCGGCGCCGACAGCGGCGGAGCGGACCAGCTCCGACTGACCAGGGTGCCGCTCGCGGCGGAGATCCAGCTGTTCCTCGCCGACGATCCGACCCTGCTCTGGGCCCGGTTGGAAGCCGCCGCCGGCCGGCGGCTACCGCCGCCGTACTGGGCCTCGGCGTGGGCCGGCGGTCAGGCACTGGCCCGCTACCTGCTCGACAACACCGACGTGGTCGCCGGGCGGCGGGTGCTCGATGTCGCCTCCGGCTCCGGGCTGGTCGCCATCGCGGCGGCGATGGCTGGTGCCGCGACGGTCACCGCAAACGACATCGATCCGTACGCCGCGACGGCGATAGCGCTCAACGCCGTGGTCAACGACGCCCGGCTCACCACCACCGTCGACGACCTGCTCGACGGCACCGTGACCGAGGTGGACCTGGTGCTGGCCGGCGACGCGTTGTACAACGCCGAACTCGCCACCCGGGTGCTGCCATTCCTCGGCCGGCTCGCCGACCGGGGCGTGCAGGTGCTGGTGGGTGACCCGGGCAGGGGCCACTGCACCTTCGACCGGCTCGAACCGGTCGTCAGCTACCACCAGCTGAACGCAGGCGCCGCCGAGGACTCGTTGCTCGACCGTACCCAGGTACTGACCCTCCTGCCGCATCGCTGACTTGAAGTCAGCAAGTGAGCGCGGAAGCGATGCAGGGCCGCCGCGTGGTCCCGGCGCGCCGGACGGCGCAACCGGGACCACGGCCAGCGGTCGCCGTACGGCTATCCGACCGGTACCGGCCCCGCGTTGCCGGGCAGCCGGGTGACGCTGGGCCGCACCGGTGGACCGGCTCGCCGACGCGTCGGTCGGGCAGAGCGCGGTCAGCAGCAGTGTCTGCCAGGCGATGTCGACCGGGTGCGCGTCCGGGAACCCGACCTCGTAGTGGCTGAGGTTGATGCCGGTGGAGAGCTGGCGCGCACCGTCCCGGCTGTGCAGCGAGATCGTCAGGTGGCCGAGCACCGCGCCGTCGTGCCCCCAGAACTCGCCGCACGGCAGCGGCGCCGAGTAGA
Source organism: Micromonospora sp. LOL_014 (assembly GCF_048060245.1). NCBI lineage: Bacteria > Bacillati > Actinomycetota > Actinomycetes > Micromonosporales > Micromonosporaceae > Micromonospora > Micromonospora sp. LOL_014. The sequence continues at coordinate 44,764 of NZ_JBHMIP010000020.1, read as the reverse complement.
TACCGAGCCCGTAGCCGCCGAACTGCGGTGTGGACGGGTCGAACGGGACCGTGGTGAGCATCTCGTCGAGGGTGTCCGCGTCGAGCAGTTCACCGCCGAGCAGCGCCCGGTAGAACGTGTTCAGGTCGGCGGTGGTGGCGATCATCTCGCCGGCGGTCCACACCCAGCTCATGTTGAACTCGCCGAGGTCCCGCACACCGTACGACGCGAGGTAGGCGCCACCGTGCGGGCCGCGGATCGTCGGGTCGACGCCGGGGAAGTAGGTACCGTGCAGCCGCAGCGGTCGCAGGATGCGTCGCTGCACCTCGACGACGGGGTCGTTGCCGGTGACCGCCTCGATCAGCAGGCCGGCGAGGATGTAGTTGGTGTTGGAGTAGCTGAACATCGCGCCGGGCGCGTTGGTCGGCGGCATCGCCAGGCCCGTCGCCACCAGATCCGCCGGCGGGTACGTGGTGACCTGCATCTGGCTGATGGCGGCGTGCGAGGTGATCATCGCGTTGGTGTAGTTGCCGATGCCACTGGTGTGGTTGAGCAGCATCCGTACGGTGACCTGCTCGCCGACCTCGCCGGGCACCGTCTCGGGCAGCCACTGCCCAATCGGGTCGTCGAGCCCGAGCCGGCCTTCGTCAACCAACTGCAGCACCGTGGTGGCGACGAACGTCTTGGTGATGCTGCCGATCCGGTGGCGCATCCGGGGCTGCATCGGGCGGGGTTTCGTGGCGTACGCGTGGCCGGCGGCGGCCTGCCACTCGTGCCGGCCGTCGCGGACGGCGGCCAGGACGCCGGGTACGCCGGCTTCCGGCACGTCCTCGAGTACGGACTGCAGCTCGGCGCGGTCGATAGCGCCGCCGGACGAGCCGCCCGACGTGGATCCACCGGTGGACGGACCGGCGGAGGGGCTGGGTCGTGCCGCGGCAGAAGCCGGCACGACGGCGATCGCCGCCACCAACGTCACGCTGGTAGCGGCGACCCGGAGCGTCCTGAAAAGGCTAGACATACTTACAGGTTGACGGCCTGGCCGGTGTGACGCATCGTGCTCAGGTGCGAGAGCCGGCTCCCGCTGGCGGACGACCCGGCCTCCTGCCCGTCCGCCGCCGTACGGTCAGCAGCAGCGCGACGCCGAGCGCCACCGCGACCGCACCGACGCCGACGACCGTTCCGACCGACGCGCCGGTGATCGGCAGTTCGTCGCCGCTACCGGCCCCGCCGCCGCCCGGACCATCGTCCGGGCCGTCGCCCGCACCGGTGAAGACGATGGCGACGGTGTTGTTCGACGGGTCGGACTCGGTCGACGGACCGACGCTCTCGGCGACGATCGTCCCGTCCGTACCCGGCGTTGATTTGATCTTGAGTTGGAGGGTGTGGGTGATCCGCCCGCCGCCGGACGCGGTGGCCGGGAAGAGGCTCTCGAAGTTGCACCGCAGCGCCGGTGACTCGGGCAGCCGGGTGCCCGGCTCGCCCTCGGTGTAGCACCAGTCGGACGGCAGCAGGACGGTGCCCGACGGCGCGGTGACGGTCACACCCGGACCGCCGCCGTCGGACGGCCCGTTGTTGACGACGGTGAAGGTCAGGTCGACGGTCTCGCCCGGCGCACCGGTCACCGGCTCGGCCGTCACCGCGATGTCGAACGTGTTCGGCTTGGTGTGTACGGCGAAGTAGTCGACGTTGTCCTCAGTGTCAATCTCCTCGAGCAGCGCCGCCGCCGAAGAGCCGGCCGACGCCTGGGCCTTCGCCAGCGCCTCGTTGATCGACTTCCCGCCTGCCGTCGACGCCCGCATCGGCGACCCGCCGCCACCGCCGAGCCGCGCCTCGAACGACCCACTCGTCTCACCCGGACCGGCCAGGTTGTTGCCGAAGTACAGGTCGAACAGCGACTCGCCCTGCTCGTCGACGAGGAACAGGGTCTCCCCCGGCGCCAGCGGGATGGTCAGTGCGCAGATGACCCGACTCGGGCCGTACGCGTACCCCTCCACCTGCTGGTCGTTCGGCCAGTAGGAGGTGTAGTCACAGTCGGTGTACTGGTCGACGAAGCCGACTCCGGTCGGCAGGCCCAGCCCGATCGTGTAGCTGTCGGCGGTGCTGTCACCCTCGTTGAGCACCGCAGCGTACAGCGGGGCGGTGTCGCCCGGCCCGACCGGATCCGCTGCGCTGTTGATGTCGTCGACCATGGCGACCAGGTCAGGGCCGGAGGCCAGTACGGTCACCGGGAAGGTCTCGGTGTTGTCGGCCGGGTTGGCGTCCTGCTCGACCGAGCTGATGGTGACGGTCATTGTGCCGGCGTCACCCGGCGGGGCACCGGCCCGGCTGACCAGCCGCACCGGGTAGAGGTGGTCGGTCAGTCCGACGGCGAGGGCACCGTACGCGCAGCTGACGACCCGGTCGGCGATCTCGCAGCCGGGGTGGTAGCCCTCGGCCAGCTGCACCGCGTCGTCGACGCCGGTGGCGTCGACGACGATGGTCACGTCGCTCGCCGGCGCATCGCCGTAGTTGTAGACGTACATGCCGAGGGTGACGCCGGAGTGGTCCACCTCGGCGACCGGCTCCCGGTCGAACGAGACGAACAGGTCCGGCCCCGGATTCTGGGCAGCGGCCGGAGCGGCCGCGGCAACGACGAGGGCACCGGCGAGCAGGGTGCCGGCTCCGAACCGGCGCCAGCCGGCTGCGTTCAGCATCATGATTCTCCTGTGGACGTGGCAGGAGCCGGACTCTATCGACAGTCCACGAAGTCCGCCACCCCAATCACACCACCGGGACCAATTGCGGCCGAGATTTCACCCGCGCTTCGAGTTCATCCGCAGCTGCTCGAAATCGGTGGTCAACGCGAACGGATCGGCCACCCGTACCGGCTCCCGGCGGTGCATCTCGGCGGCGAGCTCCCGACCGGCCCGGGAGATCCGCCCGCGCAGCGCCCCGACCTGGCCACCGCTGTCTGCGGCCTGGTCGCCGACCTTCTCCCCGGCCCAGTCCTCGGGGCCGGCGAAGACGGCGGTCGGCAGCACCACCGCACGCAGGTAGGCGAACATCGGCCGCAGGGCATGCTCCAGCGTGAGCGAATGCCGGGCGGTGCCGCCGGTGGCACCGACCATGACCGGCTTGTCGAGCAGCGCACCCTCCGGCAGTACGTCGAAGAAGGCCTTGAACAGCCCGCTGTACGCGGCGTTGAACACCGGGCTGACCGCGACCAGTCCATCGGCGGCCGCCACCGCGTCCAACGCCTGCTTCAGCGCCGGTGCCGGGAAACCGGTCAGCGTGTTGTCGACCACCTCGTGGGCGTGGTCGCGTACCTCGATCACCGTCGTCTCCAGCTGCCCGCCGAGGCCGGCCAGCTCGTCGCGGACCGCCACGGCGAGCTGGTCGGCGAGCAGCCGGCTGGTCGACGGCTGCCGTACGCCGGCGGTGACCACCGCCAGCCGACGGCGGCCGGTGCTCGTGGTCATCGCCGTCACACCGCAGCCGGCGCGGCGGCAGCGTCAGCCGTACTGTCGGCTGCGCTGCCGTCGGCCGCTGCCTTGACCAACGACGCGTGGGTGGGGGCGTCCGGCACGTGCGGCGGCCGGCCCACCGCGAACTCGCGCCGCAGCACCGGCACGACCTCCTCGCCGAGCATGTCCAACTGCTCCAGCACCGTCTTCAACGGCAGACCGGCGTGGTCGATCAGGAACAGCTGCCGCTGGTAGTCGCCGACGTACTCGCGGAAAGTCAGCGTACGGTCGATGACCTGCTGCGGGCTGCCGACGGTGAGCGGCGTCTGCGAGCTGAAGTCCTCCAACGACGGACCGTGCCCGTACACCGGGGCGTTGTCGAAGTACGGCCGGAATTCCCGGACGGCGTCCTGCGAGTTGCGCCGCATGAACACCTGCCCGCCGAGGCCGACGATCGCCTGGTCGGCGGAGCCGTGGCCGTAGTGGGCGAACCGTTCCCGGTAGAGGCCGACCATCCGCTGGGTGTGCTCCTTCGGCCAGAAGATGTGGTTGGCGAAGAAGCCGTCGCCGTAGTAGGCAGCCTGCTCGGCGACCTCCGGGCTGCGGATCGAGCCGTGCCAGACGAACGGCGGTACGCCGTCGAGCGGGCGGGGCGTCGAGGTGAAACTCTGCAGTGGGGTACGGAACTTTCCCTGCCAGTTGACGACGTCCTCGCGCCACAGCCGGCGCAGCAGGTCGTAGTTCTCAATGGTCAGCGGGATACCGTTGCGGATGTCCTGGCCGAACCACGGGTAGACGGGGCCGGTGTTGCCGCGCCCCATCATCAGGTCGACCCGGCCGTCGGCCAGGTGCTGCAGCATCGCGTAGTCCTCGGCGATCTTCACCGGGTCGTTGGTGGTGATCAGCGTCGTCGCGGTGGACAGCAGCAGCCGCTCGGTCTTCGCCGCGACGTAGCCGAGCATGGTGGTCGGCGACGACGGCACGAACGGCGGGTTGTGGTGCTCGCCGGTGGCGAAGACATCCAGGCCGACCTCTTCGGCCTTGAGCGCGATGGCGACCATGGCCTTGATCCGCTCACGCTCGGTCGGCTCCCGGCCGTTGGTCGGGTCGACGGTGACGTCACCGACGCTGAAGACGCCGAACTGCATGGTCTGCTCCTCCTCGCGGCGAGGGCCGGTTGGAACTCCCTCGGACTACCCGGCCAAACATAGTTGCTGCGTCAACTATTCCGCGAACACGCCGTCGATGAGGTGGGCCTCCAGCGCCCGCAGGAACCGCTCGATGTCGTCGGTCGAGAAGTAGGTGGTGTCGGCGGTCAGCCCCAGCCCCAGCCCGTCCGGCCGGTCGACGATCTCGATCCGGGTTCGCCAGGTGAACCGCTCGATCCGCTCGGCCAGCCGGAACGTGGTGCCGGCCATCGCGCCGCGTACCGTCGCCTCGTCGACGTCGCGGCCGAACAGGTCGCTGTCCGCCGACAGCCGGATGTCGTTCAGATAGCAGTGCGGGCTCACCCCGGTCGCGTACGGCAGACCAGCCGCGCCGAACGCGTCACTCAACGTCTGCGGGTCGTAGTAGGCGTGCCGGTACCCGTCGAGCGCCGCCCGCCACACCCGGGGCAGCAGGTACGCCATCCGGCGGTCGCCGGTCAGGTCGACCGGCACCAGGGCCAGCTGGTTGAGCTTGGCGATCGCCTCCGGATAGCCGTCCAGCATCCGGTTGTTGACCATCGTGTGCATGCCGACCAGGTCGTTGCCGGAGCATTCGCCGACCACCAGCGCCGCCGCCGCGAGCAGCACCGTCGAGGTGGTCGTCCGATGCCGTACGGCGAGCATCCTGGTCGCGGTGTCCGCCGCCGCCGACGTCAGCACGCCCCGCCGGAAACGCGGGGTGGCCGGCACCCGCTGCGGCATCCGGGTGTCACGCGACAACCGGCGGGTCACCTCCACCCAGTACGCCGCCGCCCGCGCCGACCGCCGCCGGTGGCTTTCCCGCTGCTCCAGGTCGGCGACGTCCGCCGACTGCGGGCCGGGTGCGTTGTCGATCCGGCCCCGGGCCAGCAGCAGCCGCAGGTCACGCAGCACCAGCTCGGCCGCCCGGAAGTCAACCGTGGTGTGGCTGAACACCACCACCACCTGGTGCGGTACGCCGTCGCGGGTCACCACGGCGACGCGCTGCGGCCAGTCGTCGGCGTGTGCGAACGGCTCCGCCGCCAACTCGTCGGCGACCCGCTGTGCCACCGCCACCGGTTCCGCCGATCCGGCCGGCACCACCAGCACCGGTAGGTCTCCCCGGTCGGCGACCAGTTGACGGGGCTCGTCGCCGGCCAGCTCCAGCCGGGTGCGCAGCGCGGTGTGCCGCACCATCAGGGCGGCGATCGCCGCGTACACCCGCTCCGGGTCGGAGCGTGCCCGGCGGGGCACGGCGACGTGCCGTTTCAGGGCGAACATGGTCTGGCTGGTGCCGTGCCGCCGGAGTGCCATCCACAGTGCCCGCTGGCCCCAGGTGATCGGGGCGGTGCGCGCCGGATCCGGCGCGACGAACGACACGGTACGCCGGCCCACGGTCGACAGTTCGGTCACCACGTCGACCAGTATCAGCGAGTGTGCCGTTTCCCGACAGGGTCGAGGAAGCGCTTTCCTTCGACCGATCGGCCGATGATCTCCGCCTGGGCGGTAGTCTCCGGCAGGTGCCCCACCACGCGCGCGCCGTCCACCGGGCCCGGGACCGGATCCGACTGCTCTTCGTCAACACCCAGGAACGCGCCGCGCTGACCGCCATCGGCCTCACCGGCTATCCGCAGTGGATCGCCGCCGCCACCGGGTTGGACCCGGCGCAGATCGTCACCGTCGACGTCGCCGACGGCCAGCCACTGCCCGACACCATCGAGGCCGACGCGGTCATCGGCGGCGGCTCCGGGCACTCCGCGTACGAGAAGCTGCCGTGGATCACCCGGACCAAGGAGTTCTTCCGCGCCGCCGCTCGGGCCGGCGTACCCGAGCTGCACATCTGCTGGTCGCATCAGGCCCGCGCCGAGTCGGTCGGCGGGCGGGCGGCGATCGGCGGGCACGGCCGCCGGTTCGGCGTCGACACGGTACGGCTCACCCCGGCCGGCCGGCGCGACCCGCTGTTCACCGGGCTGCCCGACGAGTTCGACCTGTTCACCTCGCACGTCGATGTGGTCGAGGAACTGCCGGCGCGGGCCGCCGAGGGGGCGGTCGTCGAGTTGGCGTACAGCCGGGTCTACCGCAACGAGGCGCTGGCCATCGGCCCGACCGTACGGACGATCCAGGCCCACCCTGAGATCACCGCGAGCATCATTTCGGCGCTGGCCCGCAGCCGACGCGGCGCCCTGGTCCGCGAAGGCTGGATCGGCCCGGACGACGCCGACCTCGAGGCCTTCACCGCCACCCTGTACGCCCGTGAGGCGCAGATCGTCGCGACCTCGCGGCGGCTGATGGCCAACTGGCTGCGGTACCACGTCCACCCGGGCATCCGGCACGACACCGCTCCGACCGGTACGCCGTCCACCGGTGCTGGTGTCGGTGTCGCCGCTGGTGCTGGTGTCGTCGCTGGTGCTGGTGCTGGTGTTGGTGCTCATGGCGGGGTGCCGGCGGCGGTCGGCGGCGTGTTGTGAGCGCCGTACTGCCAGCGGCGCGCAGCAGCGCCGAAGCACGCCTCTACGTCGAGCTGCATCCGTGCGACTGCGGTGAAACGCAGTTCGAGCCGCAGGTCGAGGTGGTCGCGCTCACCGACGGCGACCTGGCCACCCGCTACCAGGGCAGCTGTGCCGGCTGTGCCACCGCACGGGAGTTCCTGTTCCGGCTGCCCGCCGAGCCGGTGCGCCCGTCGGCCGGCGCTGCTTTCTCGTACGGTGGCCCGGAGCCGTCGCGGCTCATCGACCCCGGCGAGTGGCTTGCCGTCGCCGACCGGTACGCCGCCCTGGTCCCCGCCGACTTCGCCGCTGCCGGGCCTGCTGCTGCCGACCCGGTCACGCTCGACCCGGCACAGCAGCGGCGTGCCACGGCTGCCCTGTCCCGGGCGATCGCCGCGCTCGACGAGGCACTGAAGTTCATCCCGGCCGACGCCGACGAGATGCCGGCCGACACCATCACCAGCGACACCGGACGACGGATGCGACGACGCGAACCGGGCCGGTTCCGCCGCGACCGCCTCACCGCCCTCCGCGACACCTACACCGCCCTCCTGCCGAGCGACGACGCCAACCAGGATCGGCTAGATACGTGAACGAGTCGCTGAACGAGACTGCGTACCTGATGGCCAGCCCTGCCAACGCCCGCCGGTTGACCGTAGCCGCCATGGGACCGCAGCCGGCTCAACCATCTGACGCTCCCGTCCATCACGAAACATCCTCGGTCACGTCGCCGGCTCTCAAGGCAGCTGCGGCAGCTTCGAGAACGGCCGGCCACAGGTGCACTGGGGCGGCGGCCTTGATCCTCTCGACGACGTCGTTGGTGATCAGGGCGACGACACGCCGCTGAAGTTCCATGGCCTCGACGCTGACCGCACCGTCGACCAATTTCGTGCGGGCCCGCGAATCCTGCCGTTCAGCCGTGGCCTGCTCCGATATCGCTGAGGATTCCGGCCGCAGTTTCGGTTCCGGCTTCGGCGAGAGCGTTGCCGGTTCCGGTTCCGGTGACACCGCCGGCTCTGGCTCGATATCGACCACGTCCAGTCGCTGAGTGGTGCGGGTAAGCGCGATGTAGAGCAGCCGGTCCCCACGTTCGTGGCCAAGCGCGATCGTCGCTGGGTCGAGAACGATGACAGCGTCGAACTCCAGGCCTTTCGAGCCTTCCGGGCTGACTACCGTTACCGGCAGACCAAGCTCACCACGATCAGCGTCGCTCCAGCCGATATTGGCACGGACGAGCTCCGTTTCGACTGCTGAACGCCGCGACCTCGGGCAGATCACCCCTACGGACATTCCGTCGTCACGATGGCGACGCACCTGCGCCACTACGTGTCGCGCAGCCTCCTTCGCAGGGACCAGCCACTCCCGAGGATCCTCGTCGCCGTCGCGTACCGGATGCGGATGCTCGATGCCAGGGGCCATCTCCGGTGCACGGTGGGCGGCCAGCTCGTGTACCTGGCGAGGCACCCGATAGCCGAAACGAAGTGGGTACCGGGCCACCGGCAGGTCCATCGGGAGGTGCTGGAGAAGATCGTCCCAGTCGTCTCTGGCCCACAAGCCGGTGGACTGCGCGATGTCACCCACCACGGTCATCGAACCGTTCGAACGACGGGCGAGCGCCCGCAGTTGCATCGGCGACAGATCTTGCGCTTCGTCGACCACGATGTGTTGATACCGCAGAGGCATTCCGTTGATGATCGCGTCTGCTTCGTCGAGGAGTGGAATATCTGCCGCCGTCCACTCTTCCCTGTCTACGACTTGCGGCTTTCGGGAGAGCAGGGTTGCTTCGCCCTCGTTGAACAAGTCCTGACGAATCTTCTTAATACCTTCACTGGTGCCCAGTACCCGCTGAACCAGAGCTGCTGGCGACACCGGCGGGATGATCCGGTCCGTCAGGGAGGCGGCAGCCTTTGGCTTCGGCCAGCGGACTTTCGCTCTTTCCTTGACCATCGCGGTGTCCTGGAACCAGTTCCGGAGGCGCATCCGCCGTTGATTATACGTGCCGCCAGCGTCCCATGCACTGCGAACCGCAGAAACAACATCCGCACCGTCGAGCGAGTAAACCACTTTATCCGATCGCACCACCCAAGGCGCCGACGGAGAAGGGATCTTCAAACCCAAACTGAGCGCACGATCCAGCAACTCCGCCATCCGGGAATCGCCCTTTAGTGCCGCCACATCATCGGCCTCATGGCCACGAATCCTCAGAGGCTTCCGCGCATCAGGACGCAAGTCACCGATCGACCGATGTTCAACCTGGTCGCCAAGCCCAGGCAGCAGCGCACCGATGTACTGCACGAAGGTGCGGCTTGGCCCGACCACAAGAACCGAGTCGGGCTTCAACTCACTGCCATGGTTGAAAAGTAGCCAGGAAATTCTGTGCAGCGCGACCGCAGTTTTTCCGGTACCCGGTCCACCCTGAATGACGGTCAGTTGCCGCAACGGCGCCTTGATCACTTCATACTGTGCGGCTTGGATAGTTGCGACGATACTGCGCAACTCCCCGGTGCGCGCGGTACGCAACTCGGCGAGCAGCGCATCACTCAGCTCCGGATGCTTCGATTTATCCTCAACAACATTCGAAGCACTGCGCGCCGCCGAGAAGGCGACATCGTCGAAATTCTGAATACTGTTCCCGTCGCACTGAAAGGTGCGCTTACGACTTACATCGAGGGAGTTATCTACCGTCGCCTCATAATACGGGGCGGCCAGCTTTGCTTTCCAGCTGATCACGAGGACCTGACCGGCCGAATCGCGAATGAGGTCATGTCCGATATAGAATGTTTCGGCGTCAACCATGTCGAGGCGCCCGAATGCCACCTGCTCCGTCGACTCGGCCATCGCCTCGAGACGAGCGCGGGAGTACCGGGACGACCATACCGCCGCGCCCTTGTTCACCGCGACACCCGGGACATCTGGCACGACGGCACGGCGCCGCTCCCGTTCCACAGCCGCTACATCGAAGTACTCCTGCTCAGCCGCCAACTCAAGGCCAACTGCCTCGTTCGTCGTCAATTCAACACCCTCCGCCAGGTCCGTTTATCGGCTTACTCGATACGCGGCTAGCCAGAAACGTCGATCCTATCGCGACAGCTATGACATGAGCCCTGGCCGTTCGGTGGAACATACGGTCCACCAACAAGTCCATCCAGCCACGTCAGCACCGATAACCCGGCAACCGCGCTTCCGCTTTCAGGGCTTCGATGACTCCGAGTGGTCCAGGAGCGCGACGATTTCGAGCAGCTCGGCCCGGTGTCGCGTCAGCTCGACGGCGGTGACGCCGAGTTCGTAGTGGTGGTGGTGTCCGGCTCGGGACAGGGCCCACCACAGGTAGCTGGCCCTTCCCGCCAGCTTAGGTCCGGCGTAGTAGGCGAGTAGGAGCAGCTTTGGCCGCTGCACCCGGATCCGCCCGATCGCCGGACAGACCCGGGCCCAGTAACGGTCCATAGCCGCCTCAAGCTCGTGCCGCAGCAGCCAGGCACATGCCCGGGGCCAGGCACCTCGGGCGCCGCGAATCACGCTGGTGAGCATCCGGTCGGCGGTGGCGAGGTAGACGGACTGGTTCATCGCAACCGCCTCACCAGATCCTTGGTGTTGTCGACCATCGTCCCGATGGACATCTCGCTCGGCACTCCGTGGACGGCGGCCGCGACTGCTTTGACTGTCCGGGTCGACTTCCGCCCGTACTCCCGGTCGAGACGCGCGAACAGGTCCTGCCGGGGCACGACACCGCCGAAGAGCCCGAGGCTGAGCACGTCCTTGACGCCGTGCGCGTCGCCGAGCCGCTCCTGGATCCGCTGGTACGACGTACCGGCCCGGTGCTGTGCGAGCCGGTAGCGGTCCATGCTGACCGCCTCGATCGCTGACCGGCAGTACCCAGCCACCATGATGTCCTTCACCTCATTCGGGATGTCCGCTTTGACGATTGCGCGTGCGTCGTCGAGGTACCGGTCGGCGGGGTCGCATGCCCGCCGTACCTCGACAATGGAGCCTTCGCGGCGGGTGACTTCGCGGATGTCGGCCTCGACGTCGAGCCGCCGCAGCGCTTCCGGTAGCCGGTCGTCGTGGGTGAACACGACGACCTGTCGGGTCAGGGCGACCTCGCGGAGCACCTCGGCGAGACCGTCGATCTTGGCGGGGTCCATGCTCTGCACTGGGTCGTCGATGATCACGAACCGGTACGGGCTGGCGTCGGCGCAGGCCCGGGGCAGAAACACCGCCAGTCCGAGGGCGTGCAACTCGCCCTGGCTCATCACCCCCAGCGCGTCGGTCTCGACCCCGTCGACGGCGACCGGGAAACGGACCTTGCGGCTGGTGTTGTTGCCGTCCATCCGCAGCTGGTGCAGCTCGACGTTGCTTTCGTGGCGCAGCTGCCGCCACACCCGGTCCGACTGCGCGGCGTAGCTGCCCAGCCGTTCGGCGCGGATCGCCTTGGCGGCCACGCCGAGTTCGTCGCGGGCCTTGTTGAGCAGCCCGAGGGTTGCCGCCTCGGCCCGGACCAGCGTGGCGGCGTCGACCCAGCGGCGGATCGCGGCACCGGGCTCACGCCAGGCGTCGTGCCGCTGGGTGAGCCAGTCGGTCGCGGCCGCCGCGAGGCTGGCATGGGCGGCGTCGAGGGCGTCCCAGGTGGCCGGGTCGTGGCCGAGCCCGGCCAGTGCGTCGCGCATCGCGGCGCACTGTGCCGGCAGGTGGGCGGCGAGCTCGTCGGCGACCGGGTCGAGCCACTTGTGGACGTCGCCGAGCAGCGTATCGGCCGTACGGCGAGCCTTCGCGTACTCGTCCTGGGCTACGCTGGCGGCTGCGGCGACGGCCGCCAGCCGCGCCACCTCCGACTCTGCCTCCTGCCGCCAGCCGTGGTCGAGGGTCCCTTGCCGGCAGACCGGGCAGGGCCGGTCGCCGCCGTCGCGGTGCATCTCCAGGGCGCCGCGCAGCAGTTCGGCGGCCCGGTGGGCCATGCCGCTGTCGGTGGCGGCTGCTTCCTTCGCGGCCCAGTGCTCCTCGACCAGGGTGACGAGGATGTGTCGACCGTCGGGCAGCTTCTCTTCGGTGAGCCGCCGGGCTGCGGCGGCGGCTACCGCTTCCGAGGCGGCGACCTCGTCGCTGGCCAGCGCGCCCAGCCCGGTCAGGTCGGCCCGCCCGGCCCGCGTTCCGAGGGCGAGCAGGGCGTCCCGGGCGCGTTCGTCGTCGACCTGTGCGAGCTGGGCACGGAGCTGGGCGAAGTCGGCCTTGAGCGCTTTGGCGCGGTCATCGTAGAGCTTCCGTTCGCGCTGCAGGCGGGCGTCGGCGGCGGCCAGCGGGGCGAGGCCGAGGATCGGTGCGATGGCGTCGTACAGCTCGGTGGGCCTGGCGGTGATGACGCGTTCGAGGTCCCGCGCGGAGAGGAACGGCCGGTACCGGTCGGCCTGGCTGATCCACTCCGGCAGCTGACCGGGGGACATCGCGGCGTCGCCCTGGGTCGTCGTGACGGTGGCAGAGGCCAGGTCGGTGGTGCCTGCCGGCCAGGTGCGGTTGATTGTCACCGGTTCGCCGGTGTCCAGCCGCATCGTGAGACGGATCTCGGGTGCGCCGTTGTGGTGCAGGTTGCGCCAGCCGTCGCGGAAGGCTTGCGGTCGCTGCGCCCAGCGTAGGGAGTCCTCGGTGAGCGTGAACTCGACGGCTTCGGCGAAGCTGGACTTGCCGGAGCCGTTGCGGCCGATGAACACGGTCAGCCCGGTCTTGGGCACGAGCCCGACCGTGGCGGGCTGGCCGACGCCGCGGAAGCCGGCGACCCGGATCTCTTCCAGGAAGGCCTGCGGGCGGCCGCCGTCGACCTCCCCCGCTTCGGGCTGTACGGCGAAGGCGTCGCCCCGCAAGACGGCGTCGAGTGGCTCGTCGCCCTGGAACGCGGCGAGGACCAGGCCGTTCACCTTGTCTGGCACCTCGCGCTGCTGAAGCCGGTCGGCGAGCTCCTGGTAGAGCGTGAGCGTGTCGTTCATCAGACCCCCTGATGTCGTTGGTCCATCAAGGAGACCGCACCCGGAGGCCTTAGCATGTGCAAGGGGCTGTTATCCCGGGATAACAAGAATTGCCCCACATCGAAACATGAGAGACTCGTACAGTTGGCACCGCAGCAGAGGAGGTGAAGCTATGGAGCAGACGGCGGTGATGTCGCAGCGCGAGATCGCGCAGCTGGCCCGGGTCAGCAAGCCCGCGATCATGAACTGGCGCCGCCGGCACCCTGGCTTCCCGACGCCCGTCTCCGGCAGCGACGAGCAGCCGCTCTTCCCCGCCGACGCTGTCCTCGCCTGGCTGCTGCACACCGGGCTCGGCAACGCCGACCCGGAGACGCTGCGCGCCGAACAGACGCTGCACACGCTGACGGCGTACGCCCGACGGCATGGCGGCCGACGCACGGTCGCTGTCCTGAGCGCCGCGCTCTGCCTGCGCCACCTCGCCGACCGGGAGCTGCCCGCCGATCCGCTGCCGCTGGCCCGCCGCCTCGACCCCGATGACGAGTTCCTGCTCCGCGAGCTGGCCGCCGCGCCTGCGCCTGCCGAGCTGCCCCAGCTGGTCGAGCAGCTGATCGAGGGCGCGTACGACGCCGGGCACGCCTGCCGGCTCCTGATCGGCTCCGCCAACCGTTTCGGCTGGCCGGAGCTGGTGGCGGACGCGCTCACTCCGCAGCTGGTCGCGCTGATCCGTCAGGTCGCCGACGTGCCGGGCAGATTGCGCAGCGGCCGCGCTGTCACCATCGCCGACGGCAACGCCGGCACCGGTGACCTGCTGACGGCGTTGCTGAGCGACGACGAGGACCGCGACCACCTGCAGCTCGTCGCGTCCGTCGCCGACGATGGGCTCGTCCGCCTGGTACGCCGGCAGTTGCTGCTGGCACGGCTGGACGAGTTCCAGTTCGACGTGACTGCCGACGGGTTGCGCGAGGAGTTCGCCGACCCGGATCTGATCGTCACCCGGCTCCCGTACCGGCCCGCCGAGACCCGCGACGCTCTCGCCGACCTCGATCGGGTCGAGGCGATCGCCGACCTGCTCGGTCCGGGCCGCACCGCCATCGTCGTCGGCCCCGCCAGCAGCCTCGTCGACGAGCTGCGGGACGGGGTGGCGGTGATGCGTCGCACGGCGCTGCTGAGCGGCGGCATGGTCGAGGCGGTCGTACGGCTGCCCGGCGGCGTCTACCCGGCGCGGCCCGGCTATCCGGCGGCGCTGTGGGTGTTGACCCGCGATCCGGTCTCCACCGTCAAGGGCCGGCTGCTGCTGGCCGACCTCAGCGGTGCCACGTTCGATCAGCGCACTGTGGACGCCGCCGCCGAGGACATCACCCTGTGGCGTACGGAGGGTTACCGCAGCGACGGCCACGACCCGTGGACCGGCCGGATCGTCCCGTTGGCAAGCCTCGACCTGCGTCGGGGTGCGGCGCTGCGGCCGCCGGGTCCGGCGTTGGTCACCCTGCGGGCCCGGCTGGCCGCCGACCGGCCGGCGCTGATCGGCGAGGTCGAGCGCCGTCTCTCCGACGAGGAGCAGACCTTCATCCAGTACGCGGAGGAGCACGGCCCGCTGGTCACCGGCGCGGCCCAACGTGACGGCAGCCGGCCGAAGGAGCTGTCCCTCGACGCGCTGCGCAGGGCTCGCCGGGTCCGCCAGCTCACCGGGCACCGGCTGTCGCCGGAGCACATCGGACGCCGGGGCCACCACCGGGTGCTCGGCCCGGCGGAGGTGCTCGCCGGGTCATCGTCCCGTTGGCTGGACCGGCTCACCCTCGCTGCGGAGTATCCGCAGGTCGCGCTCACCGAGCCGGGTGATTTGGTGGTGACCACCAAACCCCGGTTCGGGGTCTTGGTGGACGATGACGGCTTCTCGGTGATCGAGCACCCGGCCGCCGGCCTGCGGGTCGCCGCCGGTGACCCGCTCACCCCGCGCGTCCTGGCGGCGCTGCTGGGCACGGCCCGCAACACCACGCGCAGCCCGGGGGCGGTGCGCGGCCCACGGCTGGGCGACGCCACGATCCCCGACCTAGCCGCCGACGAGATCGCCCGCTTGGATGACGTGCTGCGCCGATTGGCCGAGCGTGAACGCCTCCTGCGGCGGCAGGCAGGTCTTTTGGCCGAGGTACGCGAACTCGCCGTGACCGGCTTCGCCGACGGCACCCTGACGACTCTGTACGGTACGAACTTCTGACCGAGAGAACGGAACACACAGTGCCCCCACGCAAACGCGCCACCGGGCAGGGCGAACTGCCCGGCATGTCCAGCACCAAGCAGATCCAGGACATTCTGTGGAAGGCCGCCGACAAGCTGCGCGGATCGATGGACGCCGCGCAGTACAAGGAGTTCGTCCTCGGCCTGGTCTTCCTCAAGTACGTGTCGGATGCGTTCGCCGAGCGCCGTGACCAGATCGCGGAGAGCCTGGCCGACATCCCGGAGAGCCGCCGCGCCGCCTTCCTCGACGACCGTGACGAGTACACCAGCGCGAACGTCTTCTGGGTGCCGGAGAACGCCCGCTGGGACTACCTGGTGGAGAACGCGCCGTCCGGGGTCGGCAAGCTGCTCGACGACGCCATGGACGCGATCATGCGGGAGAACCGGGCGCTGACCGGCGTACTGCCGAAGATCTTCAACCGGGACAACGTCGACCAGAAGCGGTTGAAGGAGCTGGTCGACCTGATCAGCGACGCCCGCTTCACCGGCCACGGCGAGCGCAAGGCACAGGACGTGCTCGGCGAGGTGTACGAGTATTTCCTGGAGCGGTTCGCCCGCGCCGAAGGTAAGCGGGCCGGCGAGTTCTACACCCCGTCGAGTGTGGTCCGGGTCCTCGTCGAGGTGCTGGAGCCCTATGAGGGCCGGGTCTACGACCCGTGCTGCGGCTCGGGCGGCATGTTCGTGCAGTCGAAGAAGTTCGTCGAGGCCCGCGCCGGCCGCGACCACACTCACGACATCGCCATCTACGGCCAGGAGGCGAACGAGCGCACCTGGCGGCTGTCGAAGATGAACCTCGCCATCCACGGCATGGACCCGGTCGGCACCGGCGACCGGTGGGCCGACACGTTCGCCGACGACAAACACCCGGACATGCGGGCCGATTTCATCATGGCCAATCCGCCGTTCAACATGAGCGACTGGGCCCGCCGCGAATCCGACCCGCGTTGGCGTTACGGCGTGCCACCGCAGAGCAACGCCAACTACGCCTGGCTGCAGCACATCGTCTACAAGCTCGGCGACCGGGGCAGCGCCGGCATCGTCCTGGCCAACGGCTCGATGTCGTCGAAGCAGTCCGGCGAGGGCGAGATCCGCCGCGCGATGGTCGAGGCGGGCCTGGTGGCCTGCATGGTCGCCCTGCCGCCGAACCTGTTCCGCACCACCGCGATCCCCGCCTGTCTGTGGTTCCTGACCAAGGACAAGACCCCGCAGGGGGCGAAGGCGCTGGCCGACCGGCGCGGCGAGATCCTCTTCATCGACGCCCGCGCGCTCGGCACCATGGTCGACCGCACCGAGCGCATCCTCACCGACGACGACATCGCCAAGATCGCCGACACGTATCACGCCTGGCGCGGCACCAAGTCGGCCAGGACCAAAGACCAGAAGTACGCGGACGTGCCCGGCTTCTGCTACTCGGCAACCGTCGACGAGGTAGCCGCCCACGACTACGTGCTCACCCCAGGGCGTTACGTAGGGGCCGCCGAAGCCGAAGAGGACCCGGACGCCGAACCACTAGCCGACCGCATCGAACGCCTCACCAAGGAGCTGTACGCCCACTTCGACGAGTCCACCCGCCTCGAAACCGTCGTCCGCACCCAACTCGGGAGACTCGATGTCTGAGTGGCGGACGTATACCGTCGGCGATATTGCAGAGGTTTTCGACGGACCTCACGCGACTCCCAAAAAGACCGATTCCGGACCATGGTTTCTCAGCATCTCCAGCCTGGATTCTGGCCGCCTAAAACTGTCTGAATCAGCACATATATCAGAAGAGGATTTTGAACGCTGGACCAGAAGAGTGACACCCACCGCAGGCGACGTCCTATTCTCGTATGAGACCAGGCTAGGCGAGGCGGCACTTATGCCAGATGGCATCAGAGCCGCTCTCGGGCGCCGCATGGGATTACTGCGCCCCCACCTCGAACTAGTCGAGCAAAAATTTCTCCTACTAGCCTATCTCTCGCCGGAATTCCAACAGGTAATACACGAACGTAGGATTTCCGGGGCAACCGTAGACCGAATTCCCCTAGTTGAGCTTCCACGCTGGCCTATCCGAATTCCCGATCTCGCGACCCAGAAACGAATCTCTGCCACCCTCGGGACACTGGACGACAAGATTGCGGTCAACGACCGCGTCACCCGGACCGCCTGGGAGTTAATGAAGTCACACTATGAGAAAGCCCTTCTGACAGAAACGCGCCACGCCACGCTAGGAGACGTTGCCGCTTTCTCCAACAACCGACGGGTTCCCTTGTCAAGCAGAGAGCGTGAAGCCCGGATCGGACCATACCCATACTATGGAGCAGCCGGAGTAGTGGGCTACGTGGACGCGTTCATCTTCAGCGGCCCACATCTTCTGGTCGGAGAAGACGGTAGCGTAATTACGCCAGAAGGCCGTCCAGTGACCCAGTATGCCTGGGGCGACTTCTGGGTCAACAACCATGCGCATGTCTTGACCGGAACGACTATATCGACAGAACTTCTGTCAATCGCGCTAACGTTCACCAATGTGGCTTCGCTGATCACCGGCGCGGTCCAACCGAAGCTCAGCATGTCGAACCTACGCCGGCTAGAGGTACCGCTTCCAAACATAGAAGCGATAGCGCGCTTGGAGCCGGTATCTGACGCGATACAACAGCTAGTCCGCTCCAAGACTGAAGAATCACGGCGCCTAGCCGCGCTGCGGGATGTGTTGTTGCCGGAGTTGATGTCGGGGCGGTTGCGGGTCAAGGACGCCGAGAAGGTCGTCGAAGAAGCGGTTTAGGTAAGAAGAGACTCTGGGGAGGGGTCGCGTAATGGGGTTGGATTGGCGGATGGGCGAGGCGGACTGGGAGTCGCACGCGCTGGAGCAGCTCGGGGAGCTCGGTTGGGAAGCCGGTGCCGGCAAGGACTTCGCGCTCGGTTCGGGGCAGCGTCAGTCCTGGGCAGACCTGGTGCTGGTCGAGGACCTGCGGGCAGCGATCGAGCGCCTCAACCCCGCGCTGCCGCAGGGGGCGGTGGCCGACGCTGTGCGGGCCGCCACCGACGCGGCCTCGCGGGAGGCGTTCGCCGAAAACCGGGCAGCGCACGAGCGGCTGGTCAACGGCATCCGGTCGATCGTCTACACCGACTCGTTCGGTGCCGAGCACAATCCGACCGTACAACTGGTTGATTTGCATGACCCCGACCGCAACATTTTCCGGGCGATCAGCCAGGTCCTGGTCATCGACGGCGACTTCCGACGCCGCTTCGACATCGTGCTCTACGTCAACGGCCTGCCGGTCGCCATGGTGGAGTTGAAGAACGCCGTCGACGAGGATGCCACCCTGCCCGGCGCGCACGCCCAGCTTCAGACGTACCGCGCGGAGTTCCCGTTGGCGTTCCGGCACGCCGTGCTGTGCCTGATCTCCGACGGGATCACCGCGAAGTACGGCACACCGTTCACCGCCTACGAGCATTTCGCGCCGTGGAACATCGACGACGAAGGCGAACGGGTCGACACCAGCTCACCGGAGTACGACGGCCCGGAGGCGTTGACCGTCGCCCTGCACGGCCTGTTCAACCAGCGGCGCTTCCTGGAGCTGGCCGCCGGGTTCGTCAACTTCACCTCCGACACGAAGCGGATCGCCAAGCCGCACCAGCACTTCGCGGTCATCCGGGCCGTCGACTGCATCGTGCATGCGTCGCAGAGCGACGGGAAGGCCGGCGTCGTCTGGCACACCCAGGGCTCCGGCAAGTCGGAGGAAATGGTCTGCACGGCGGCGATGACCGCCCGGCACCCGGCCCTGAAGAACCCGACGATCGTGGTGCTCACCGACCGTACCGACCTCGACGATCAGCTCTTCGGCACGTTCCAGGAGAGCCAGATGCTGCTCGGCCAGGAGCCGGTCCAGGTCGACACCCGCGCCGCGCTGCGGGACGAGCTGTCCAACCGCAACGCCGGCGGCATCATCTTCACGACGTTGCAGAAGTTCGGGCGTACAAAGGAGGAACGGGAGGCCGGGAGGTCACATCCGCTCCTTTCCGACCGCCGCAACATCCTGGTGATCGTCGACGAGGCGCACCGCAGCCACTACGACACCCTCGACGGCTACGCCCGGCACCTGCGCGACGCGCTGCCGCACGCGACGTTCATCGCCTTCACCGGCACCCCGATCTCCACCGACCAGGTCAACACCCGCGCCATCTTCGGCGACTACATCGACGTGTACGACCTCAAGCGGGCCGTCGACGACGAGGCGACCGTGCGGGTCTACCACGAGCCGCGGATCATCCCGGTGTCGCTGCCACCGGGCATCGACCCCGACAGCATCGACGAGGAGGTGGAGAAACTCACCGCCAGCCTCGACGACGCGGAGCGGCGCAAAGCCGAAGCCAAGGTGGCGACGCTCACCACTGTCTACGGCGCCCCGGACCGGGTCGAAACCCTCGCGAAGGACCTGGTCGAGCACTGGGGGGAGCGCCGCGAGCTGATGCGGCCGCAGCTCGGCGGGCCGGGCAAGGCGATGCTGGTCTGCGCGACCCGGGAAATCTGCGTCCGGGTCTTCGACGCCATCAAGGAGCTGCGGCCCGACTGGGTCGACCCGGCCGTCGACAAAGGCAAAATGAAGATCGTCTTCCATGGGGTGCCCAGCGACAAGGAGCTGCTGCGCCCGCATCACCTGCGCCCGTCGCAGCTCAAGACCGTACAGGCTCGGGCGAAGGACCCGGACGATGAGCTGGAGCTGCTCATCGTGCATTCGATGCTGCTCACCGGCTACGACGCGCCGCCGATCCACACCATCTACATGGACCGGCCGATGCGGGGCGCCAACCTGATGCAGGCCCTGGCCCGGGTCAACCGCCGCTTCCGGGGCAAGCAGGACGGCCTGCTGGTCGGCTACGCCCCGCTGACCGAGAACCTGCGGAAGGCACTCACCGAGTACAGCCGGCGCGACCAGGAAGACCAGACCCTCGGCCGGGAAATCGACCGGGCCATCGGCGAGGTGCACAACGAGATCGCCGTCATCGAAGCGATGCTTGCCCCGGCCCCGGTGAAGTGGCGGGAGATCCGCGATAACGAAAAGGACCGGACCCGCTGGGTGCGGGCGGTGCGCAAGGTCGCCAACTTCCTGCGTGACCCGAGCACCCCCGGCAACGCCGTCGAGCCCGGCACCAAGCCGCTGCACCAGCGGTTCCGCGACTCGGCGGGCCGGCTGGAACGCTTCTACACGCTCTGCGCGACCAGCCGTGACTTCGTCGAGCGGGCCGGCGACATCCACCGCCTGCGCGACGACATCAAGTTCTTCCGGGACGTCCGGGTCTGGATCGTCAAGGAGGAGGCTGCCGACCGGGAAGCGAAAGGGCTGCCCAACACGGCCGAGGTGGAACGCTACCTCGCGCAGCTCGCGGCCCAGGTGGTCGACGCCGCCAACATCACCGACATCTACGAAGAGGCCGGGCTCGGCCGGCTCGACATCACCGACCTCAACGGGGTCGCGCTGCAACGCCTGCAAGACTCCGAAACCCCACACCTGGCGGTCTCCGCGCTGCGCCGGCTGATCGAGCAGAAGATGCGCGAGGTCACCAAACACAACGTGGTACGCCAGGAGCGCTTCTCCGCCATGCTCGAAGACCTGATGAACCGCTACATGCGCCAGCAGCTGACCAGCGCACAGTTGATCGTCGAGCTGGTCGAGCTGGCAAAGGAAGTCTCTGCGGACGCCCGGCGCGGCCAGCGGTTCGACCCGCCGCTCAACCACGCCGAGCTGGCCTTCTACGACGCCGTCGCGCAAAACGAAGCAGCTACCGAGCTGATGGGGATCGGCACCCTCGCCGAAATCGCCCGTGAGCTGGTCAAGTCGATCCAGTCGTCGATCACCGTTGACTGGTTCTCCCGCGAGCCGGTACGCGCCAAGCTGCGCAGCCACATCCGCCGCCTACTGGCCCGCTACGACTACCCGCCGGACCACGAGCGCGCCGCCGTCGACCTGGTGATCCGCCAGATGGAGACCTTCGCCGACGAGTGGGCTCCCAACGTCCAATCCGCCAATCGCTGACAGGAACCTCATGCCGCGCGGTGCAACGGCAGCTCCCGCTCCCGGACAGCCTCGGCCGCGAAGCGCAGTGCCTCCCAGACGTCATCAACGGCCAGGTCCGGCAGCTCCGAAACGATCTCGTCCGGGCTCATGCCGCCCGCGACCGTAGCCACCACCGGCGAGGCCGGGATGCGCAGCCCACGGATACAGGGTGCCCCACCCATCTGAGCGGGATTGACGGTGATCCGCTCGAAGTTCATGACGGCATCGTAATTCGTGGTGACCCAACCGCCTCCCCGCAGTCCCACCCACCGAGCCAGCGCCGCAGGATGTTCTCGACCAACTGCCAGGCCAAGGCCTTTAATGCAGGACGGCTCCCGACGAAGCTGCTGCGTCAACCGCGATTTCAAAATTGAAACTCGCGCCCGGAAGCCTCGCTGCGCCCGGCGAGCGATGCCGGAGCGCCGACCCTACCGAAGCAGGGCCGGCGCTCTCCGGCTGTCGCGCCGGGGTAGGCGTCAGGCCGTCAGTGCTGCTTGGCCAGCTCGACGAAGGAACGCCAGGCGGATGGGCCGAAAGTCAGCATCGGGCCGCTGCGGTCCTTGGTGTCCCGGACCAGGACCCGGCCGGGCAGGTTGTCAGCCACCTCAACGCAGGAGCCGGAGTCGGTGTAGGTGCTGGTGCGCCAACTAGGGGCGGTGCTCAGGTCCATTTCTCAGCCGTCCTCGTGATCAGGTCAAGGCTCTGGTGGTGCGGCAGAGCGTACCCCCGGATTGTCTCCCAGGTCCCCTCCAAGTCCGCTGTATCGTCCGGGGCCTCCACCACCCGGCCGTCCAGGTGCCCTTCCAGGTAGCCGACCGTCCGGCCGTCGACGTTCGCCAGCACGAACGGACCGTCCATCCCCGGGTAGACGCCCACTTCCGACGGCACGACCTGCACCTGGATGTTCGGCCGCTGGCAGGCTTCGACCAGTGCGGTCAACTGCTCCCGCATGATCTCGGCGCTACCCGCCCGCCGGGTCAACACGCTCTCGTCGATGACGGCGGCGAGCTGGCAGGGCTTCTCCCGCCGCAGGATGGCCTGCCGGCCCATCCGGGTGGTCAACGCGATCGCCGCCGCGTCGTCGGGCACCCGGTACGCCGAGAGCACCGCCTCGGCGTACGCCTCGGTCTGCAGCAGGCCGGGGATCAGCAGCGGCTGGAACGCCCGAATCAGCGTGGCGTTGCCTTCGTGATCGCTGAACGGCCGGAACCAGACTGGCAGGTGCTCGCCGACGACGAACTCCCGGTAGAACTTCATCAACGCGGTGCCGAACGCCTTGTCGACCGAGGCCAGATAGTCCGGCAGCGCCGGCCGCTCACCACGCTCGATGGAACCGACGTGCTTCGCCGAGAAGTGGACGCGCTCCGCCCACGACTCCTGGGTGAGCCCCAGCGACTCCCGGACCCGGCGTAGCTCCAATACCAGATACTCGCTCGCAGACATAGGTCTTCACATCCCCCAGTTCGCTCGACTTTGTCCACTGGCTACCGGGCCGCTGCCGCCTGCTTTCCGTGGCCCTCACGGCATCTTGCTCCGACAGCACCCGGAAGTCCAGGGTGGAGAACAAATCCGGATGACAAATTTTTCATGATCAGAATTGCGGCGACGGTTCAGTTGGAGGGGATGCCGATGGTGGAAATCGGGGCGTTGTTCAGCGCGGCACTACTCGGCTTCTGCGCGGGGTTGTGGTCGTTCAAGGTCAAGTCCAGGTGGTGCCCGGACTGCGGGCGTACCACGTACCCGATGGCGGAACGGCGTGACGGGTAGCCGGCTACTCGCCACGCCCGAGCCGAAACCCGGCGACGTGCTGATCATCGGCCGGCAAGCCAGCGTCCAGTTCGCCGACGACCGCGCCATCCGACTCCGGGTCATCGCCGTCGACCGCAAATGGACCTACGACGGGTGGATCTGGATCACCGGATACGTCATCGACCGGCACGGCAACGCCGCAGAACGGCGGGAGATCTTCGTCCAGCGCCACGGACTCTACCGACTGCCCCGGCGCACGGAAACCCGACCACCGACCAAATGATCAAGGGAGAGAAATGATCACCGAAATGCTACGTGACTGGTGGCTACGCTGGCTCGACTGGCGCTCCGGCCGGTCCACAGCCTCCCACCGGCTGCACCACCTGCGACGCGAGCTGCACCAACAACGGCAGACGGCATCGGCCCGTCACCGCCGACTCGACGGCAACCGGGGACACCACTGGTCCACCGAGGCGACCGAACTGGTCCCGACCCTGCGCCCGTTGATGACCTACGGTCAGCAACTCGGCTACCGGGTCGTCCTGCACGGCTCACCCTGACCGGCCCCCGCCCCCTACACCCGCCGAGCCGGGATCATCAAGATCATGTGAGGCTGAGATACCTTTCGACCGGCGGATAAGGTATCTCAGCCTCACATGGTGGCGTCGGTGCCGGCCAGCCTGGCGGCGGCGGTGGCGCCGGTGATCCACAATGCCGGGGAGGAGGAAAAGGTCTGTGCCGTCGGCCACGTACACCTCCTTGGCGGACATTCCCGACGTCGTCTGCGACGAACTGTCCCGGGCACGCCGTGGGGTGATCATGCTTGCCGTTGACGGGTTGTCATACGACGCGGCGCTGGCGGCAGGCTGGCGGGCCGCCGAGCTGACCCAGTTGGCCAGCACGTTTCCGAGCACGTCGACGACCGCTTGGCTGACCGCCATGACCGGAGTCGGGCCGGCGCAGCACGGCGTACCCGGGATGGTCTACCGCGTCCCCGGCCGTGGCACTCTGGTGTACGCCGTCACCGGCCAGGTGTTGGCGCAGGGGCCGGCCGACCCGGGCGGCGACCCCAGACTCGTGATCGAGCACCCGACCATCTTCGACCGGGCCGCAGGCGACGGCGTGCAGTGCCGCGCGGTGGCCCGGGAGATCGCCCACCTACCCGGCCCATGGGCGCAGGCGCTGCTCCGGGGCGCGACCGTCGTCCCGGCTGCACCGTCGGAGACGCTCGCCCGGCATGCCCGCGACCCAGCGTTGCTGGTTGACGCCGCGATGAAAGAAGTCGACGAGCAGATCGGCGGGCAGGCCGGCGACGTGCGGCGGCGGCAGCCGATGCTCCTGTGGACCTACATCAACCTCGACGACTACCTGCACCGCCACGGCTACAACGAACGAGCCGTGGCGGCCATGGCTGAGCTGGGCAGCCGGGCAGCCCGGTGGGCGCAGGCCGGCTGGACGGTCATCGGCCACTCGGACCACGGCCAGGTCCGGTGCACCCCGGACGAGGACCTGGTGCGGGCATGGTCTGCTCTGGACGATCCGGCACGGCGGTTGCTCCCGGCCGGCGGGGCGGGCCGGGTCCGGTGGCTGTACCCGGCCCCCGGCGACGAAGGCGAGTTTGGCGGCCGACTCGCTGCGGCGCTCGGCTCCTCGGCCCGGATCGTGGCCACGGACGAAGCACTGCGGGACCGGGTAGGCCCGGTGATCGCAGTCGCCACGGACGGGCGCTTCCCCGTGCCGGACCCCAGTCTGAGCTGGGAGCACGGCGCCGACTCGGCCGACGAGACGGTGGTGCCGCTGGCGATCTGGCGGGGCCGCTAAGACTGCCGTGCCGCTAGGAGGCGGTGCCGACGGGCGAGACGTCAGCCGGCCGCTCCGGCCGTGTCTGGGCCCGGAACGGCAGCAGCGCGGCCCCCACCAGGATGAAGACTGCGGCGACCGCGAAGTAGATCGGCCGGTAGCCGACTGTGCCGACGACCAGGGTGCCGACGCCGATGCATACGGCGTACGGCGTATTGATGATCGCCTCAGACGCGACGATCGCGCGGCCCTGCAGCTCGGCGGAGGTGCGCCGCTGCACCAGGGTCACCTCGGCGACGAGAATCAGCGGCAACCCCAACCCGACCAGGACCGCCCCGGCTGCGACTCCGGTCAGGGTGGCGGTGCTGGCCGCCGCCAGGCCGACCCCGTTGAGCAGGAAGCCGGCGCAGGCCACGGTGTACTCGCCGTAGCGGCGCATCGCGGGACCGACCAGGAGACCGGCGACGACGCTGCCGGCGCCCTGGACGCCCCCGAGGATCCCGATGATGGCGGTCGGACGCTGCAGCCCGTCGCTGACGAGCGAGAACAGAGCCACGTTGATCATGCCGGCACCGCCGAACGCGACCGCGCTGGCGACGACGATCCGCCGGATGACCGGATGGCGGGCCACGTGCCGGGCCCCGGCGACGACCTCGGTCGCCAGCGAGCCCCGCTGCGTGGCGTCGGCCGACCGGACCAGATCCCGGGGCCGGCGCAGCAGCACCAGCGACGCGACGGACAGGGCGAACGTCGCGGCGTCCACCAGGATGACCGCCTCTATACCGCTGGCGGTGTAGAGCGCGGCCCCGACGACCGGCCCGATCACCCGCATCCCCTGACTGAGACTGCTGAGTACGCCGTTGGCGTTGCCGAGGCTGTCGTCGGGCAGCATCGAGTGCAGCAGTCCGCCACGGGAAGCCCGGTAGATCTGCCCGGAGCAGCCGTACAGGAAAGTGACGACGTACACCAGCCACAGGTCGGCCGTGTCGTCCACTGTCAGCAGTGCCAGGATCAGGACCGCCATCGTCCCGTCGTTGACCGTCATCAGCCACCGGCGCGGCAGCCGGTCCACCAGCAGACCGGTCAACGGCGACAGCAGTACGGCGATCGCCATGAGCAGGAAGACCAGGCCGGCGGCGCTGGTGGATCCGGTGAGGTCCTTCATCCAGATCGCCAACACGATGACCATCATCGTGCTGCCGAACATGTTGAACGCCTGACCGGCAAGGAGCAGCCGCATGTTGCGGTCACGCAGGATGACGGGTCGCATCGATCTCCTCAGCCGCGTCGAGATCCTCAGGATCGGGCACCGGGACGACCCAGCCGGCCCGGTGCAGCATGTCGAAGACCCGGTCGGCGAACGCCACCGAGATGGGGAGTTCGCCGGCCAGCGCCGCCCACCAGGCCGCGCTGCGGCGGCCACGCCGGCCGTCGACGGCCCGCAGCAGCGTGAGCACCCGGGCGTGGCTGCCACCCCGGTCCTCAGCCAGGCGTTCGGCCAGCCAGGCGCGATCGGCGGCGGTGGCGGCCAGTGCCCGGGGATTGACCGGGCCGAGCGCGGCGCGGGCCAGCACCGGACCCGACGCCTCGTCGTCGGCCGACGGCTCGACGCACGGCGCGCG
The DNA here is from genome assembly GCF_048060245.1 of Micromonospora sp. LOL_014. Taxonomy (NCBI): domain Bacteria; kingdom Bacillati; phylum Actinomycetota; class Actinomycetes; order Micromonosporales; family Micromonosporaceae; genus Micromonospora; species Micromonospora sp. LOL_014. Next base: position 18,298 of record NZ_JBHMIP010000020.1, on the reverse strand, counting down.
GTCGACAGCGGTGGCGGACACGTCGGCCAGCCAGCGCGCCGTACGGACGATCTCCCCGGCCGGCACACCGGCGTACGTCAGCGTGCTGACACATCTGCCGACGATCTCGCTGCGGTGGGCCACCCGCCGGACCGACGCGGCGTCGCCGGCCGGGTCCAGCACCGGGCTGCCGTCGTCACGGTACGGGAACGGTGCCGGCGGACGCTGCCGGCCGGGCAGCGCCGCCAGGATGTGCCCGGCGGCCCAGCCGGCACACGCGTCGGCGACGTCGGCGGCCAACGCCGGGTCCGCGCGTCCGCGTACCGCCGCCACGGTCGACGCCGCCACCGTGACGGTGCGACGCAGCTCGGCCGGGTCGACCATGTCGAGTGTGTCAGCGGAGGTGTGGTTGGCCCGGTCCGGCCAGTGCCCGAAGGACATTGTCGGGCACCGGGTCGGCGCGTCCGAGACGAGCGCGTGGTCGGAACCTCCGGAGAACGGCGCGGTGACCGTCTGCCCCGGATCGCACGGCACCGCGCCGCTGTAGGACCGGGCCCGTGCCGGCACCAGGTCGGCGCAGCGTCCGGCCAGGGCCGGCAGAAACGACGGTACGTCGTCCGGCCCTCGCTCGATCATCAGCGAGCTGCCGCAGCGGTACGGGTCCTGCCCGGCCATGTCCACGTTGACCGCCAGGCTGGGCCGCGCCACCGTACCGCCGCCCACGAGATCGTGCAGGTACGCGGCGACACCGACGAACTCGGGCGCCCACAGAAAACGCAGATCCGGTCCGCCGACTGGCCGGGCACCGAGCAGCCGGGCGGTCGCGAGCAGCGCGGCGACGCCGGAGGCGTTGTCGTTGGCGCTGGGCCGGGGGTGGCACAGGTGCGCCGAGAGCAGGAACTCGTCGCCGCCACCGTCGCCCGGCAGGACCCCGGTCACCACCGGCATGGTGGCCGTCGACCCGGCCACCGCCACCTCGACGGTGACCGCCTCGCCCCGGTCGGCGGCCGCGCTGAGCCTGGCGAGCTGCGCGGCGGTGAGGCTGAAGCCGGCCAACACCGCACCGGGCAGCAGTTCCAGCCGGCCGACCTGGTCGGCGAAGCGGTCGGTCCGGGTGCTGAGCGGGTCTGCGGCGACCGCGACGGCGCCGCCGGCCGCCGCCCGCCGGGCGCATTCCGGAAACGGTACGCGGACGTCGTCCAGCAGCACGAGCGCGCCGGTCGGGTCGGTGCCGGCGCACATCGCCGACCAGCGCAGCAGTGGTACGGCGACGCCGCCGGCGCGGATCGGTGCCGAGTACGCCGCGAGGGTGTACGGCTGTGCCGGATAGTCGATCAGCGTCTCGCCGCCGTGCCGGAGGCTGGCCCGCACCGGGGTCCACGACATAGGGGCCTGGTAGGTCCACCACCGCCGGGCCCCGTCTGCCGGGAAGGTGTGCACGGTGACGTCGCGCAGGCCGGCGTCCGCCGCCCGCTGTGCGACGTAGCCGGCCGCTGCGTGGATCCCGGCCGAGGCCTGGTAGCGGTCGTGCCGGGCGACCTCGGCGACGTCGACCATGGCAGCGTCGACGTCGATGCCGTCGTGCACCGCCGCGACCAGCTGGGACAGTCTCATCGGCGGTCCGCCGGGGCGGGTCGGCCGCCGGCGGCCCTGGCAGCGGCGGCCGTCATCGCGGCGGTGAAGGCTGCCAGGCGGGCCTCGGACAGCGGGACCGACAGCCGCAGCAGCGCGCCCGGTGGGCCGCCCGGCTCCAGCGACGGCACCTCCTTGGCGAGCACTCCTCGGGCGGCCAGGATCCGGCGTACCCCGTCCTCACCTGGCAGGGCTAGCCACGGCAGCCGGGGGTCGGTCGGCAGTGGGGTGAGACCGGCGGCGATCAGCTGCTCCTCGACGTACGGCTTCACCTGTGCGATCCGGTCCCGCAGTGCGGCCAGCGGATCTTGCTGGGTGAGCAGCGCGGCCGCCAGGTCCAGAGCGAGTGCGCTGACCGCCAGCGGTGGCGCCACCTGCCGGACGACGTCGGCCAGGTCCGGGGCGGCGACGGCGTATCCGACCCGCAGCCCGCCGGCGCAGAACCCCTTGGACATGCTGCGGATGACGACGGTGCCGGGCAGCTCCTCGGTGAGCGGGGCGGCGCTCTGGTCGGGCGGCAGGTAGGCACCGAGCGTCTCGTCGACGACCAGCACGCTGCCGACCGTGGCGCAGGCCTGCGCGACCCGGCGCAGCTGGTCCCCGGTCCAGATCGGGCCGAGCAGGCCGGGCCGGTCGACGACGGTCAGCACCGGCCGGTGGTGGGTCACGGCGGCCACCGCGTCCGCCGGGTCGCGCAGCGACGTGGCCCGGACCTGGCCGCCGGTGGCGCCGGGCAGCTCCGGATGGCCGGCCAGGTCGACCAGGACGGTGCCGCCGTCGCCCAGCCGGGCCAGCGCGTGCAGCAGGCCGGTGGCACCGGCACCGGCGGTGACCCGTTCGGGCGGCAGGTGCCGACCCGGCGGCCAGCGCAGGTACGCGGCGACGATGGGTGCGAGCCGCTGCGCCGCGTACGGGTCGGCGAGGTCGTAGCGGCGTGCCCGCTGGATAGCGGCCGGCCCGGTGTGCAGCGACGCCCACGCGGCGGCCAGCGCGGGTTCGACCGGCCCGGCCTCGTCGGGGGCGGCGCGCAGGTCCAGGGGCTCCGGGACGTGGTCACCGGCAGGTGACGGGTCCGGTGGCGAGCCCGGTGACGGGTCTGGTGGCGTTGGCGGACGGTGACCGTCGAGTGCCGAGGCCACCACCGGTGCCGGTCGGGCGACGTACTGGACGTAGCGGGTGTCCATGGTCAGCGTGGCACCTGCGGTGAAGTCCGCGTCGGTCCGGGCCACGGCGAACCCGGCACGGGTCAGCAGGGTGCCCACCTCGGTCGGGTGGTAGAGGCGCACGTCGTCGGGGAGGACGGCGGTGGTGCCGTCCGGCCGGCGGACGTCGACCCGGCCGCTGCTGCGTCCGGTGGCCGGGTCGTAGCGGCGTTGGAAGTGGAACGCGGTGCCGCCGATGTCCGCGTGTGCCTCGTCGCGGTAGTGCCGGGCGATGGCGAGCACATTGGAATGATCGAGGATCAGCAGACCGTCGGCGGGTAGCAGGCGGCGTACCGCGCGCAGCAGGCGGAGCTGATCGGCGTCGGTTCCCCAGCCGAATGCCTGTACGCAGATAGCCGCGTCGACGTCGGGCAGCCCCCACCCGGGTGGCTGCGCGCCGAGCAGGTCCACCCGACGCAGGTCGAGGGTGACACCGGCGGCTTCGGCGGCGCTCGCGGCCCGCCGCAGCGCGTACCCGGACACGTCCACCCCGATCACGTCGAAGCCTTGCCGGGCCAGACCGATGGCGTGCCGGCCGACCCCGCAGCCCAGGTCGACCACCCGCCGGCCGGAGGCGTGGGTGGTCAGGACATCCGCAAGGTAGGCGACCTCGGCGGCGGTGCGTTCGGCCGTGTACTCGTCGTCGGCGAACGTCCAGTAGTCGGCCGTGAAGTAGCGCTCGTACCACGGGGTCGGCGGCATGCCGGTCAGGACACGGTGGTGAGTTCGCGACGGGCGAAGAAGTCGCAGACGTCGCAGAGGTCCGGTGCGTTGGCGACACCTTCCTGCTGCAGGTAGACCCCGCCGCAGACGCGGCAGGCCGCCTCCATGAAGGGGAACATGTAGCGCTGCATGTTCTCGAACGCGGAGAACATGTAGTAGTCGATGCCCGGCCACAGGTCGAGCAGATGGTCGGTCATTCCGTACGCCAGGGACCGCTCGTCGGGCCCGGTGGTGAACCGCCCCGGGGTGCCCTGTCGGTTCAGTTCCGGCGCGACCAGCTCCAGGTACAGCGTCAGTTCCTTCTTGGTGATCCGGTACAGCGGGAAGATGTACCGCAGGCCGCCGATCTGCCGGGTCGGGATGCCACCCATCCGGAATCCGCTGGTCATCCAGGTCACCATGCTGGCCAGCAGGTCGTCGGCGTTGAAGCCGAACGCCACCACCCCGGCGCCGCGCGCGTGTGCCTCCTCCTCCAGCATCCGCCGCAGCACCTGGTGGCCGATGACCATCGTCAGGTGGCTGCCCTCGTCGCTGACGATCTCGTTCATCGAGTCGACGAACGTGCCGCGTAGCCGGAACACCCGCTCGACGTCCGCCGCGGTCACGATGACCTGCTCGATCCCCAGCCGTTCGCCGGAGGCTCGGGCGGCGGCGAACGTCGCCGGCTCCTCCCAGTCGGGCAGGCCGGTGATGGTCACGGCCGTCATGTTCAGTGGGGGCAGCCGGTCCCTGGTCCGCTCCAGCAGGGTCAGATAGGCGACGCTGTCCCGCCCGCCGGACAGCCCGACGATCACGTGGTCGCCGTCGCGCATCACCTCCCGGGACAGGACACTGTCGACGAACGCCTCCTCGACATACTGGATGAAGGCGGGAGCGTCGAACTGCTCGCCCCGGACCTCGATGGCGCCCTTGTCGTCGAAAACGATGCTCTTGGTGTAAACCGGGTTGGGTACCCCGTAGACCTGCCGTTTCGGGCGGCGCATCACATTCAGATCGTAATGCCGGACCTGCCGGACTTCGATAATGTCGTCGGCGCCGACAACCGTGGTGTCCTCCGACACCACCTGCCCATCGCGCCAGCTCAACACGGAGTTGACCGGGATGCCGTTGCGGCGTAACACGTCGACCAGAGGCTGCCCCGCCGCCGCAGCCAATTCCTCGGTCGTGCCGACCTTCGTGTGGTAATAGACTGACGCCATTGTGCAACCATAGATGCCCGCCGGTGTCCGGTACAGTGCGATGATGATCCGCTCCATCGTCGTCGAGCACTACGACGACCCACGGGCGGCGTCGCGGGCCGGGTGGGATGCGGTCGCCGGCAGCGGTGACACACCGGTCTTCTATCAGGACGGCTACCTGTCGGCGTACCACGATGCGCCGCTCGCGCCGCTGGAGCGGCTCGGATACCTGGTGGCCCGGGAACCGGCCGGACGGCCGGTGGCCGTCCTACCGATCGCGCTGCACCGGCTCGCCGACCCGATCGGCGGGCTCCGCCGCCTGCATCCCGGCATCGAACGGGACAGCGCGTTGCTCAGCCACGTCTGGCACTGCTACGACACCCAACTGCTCGGCGCGGTCACCCGCACCGACGTGGTCACCGAACTGCTGGACACCCTGCGCCGGCTCGCCGATGACTGGAGGGCCCGCTGGTACGGGTTGGTCAATGTGGACTCGTCAGGCCCGACGGCGGCCGCGCTCACCGCCGCCGGGCTGACCGGGCGGCACCTGGTGGACCGTTACTCCACCGACCTGACCGGCCTCACCTCGTACGAGGACTATCTTGCCCGGCTGGCTCCCCGGCCCCGGGCCAACCTGCGCCGCAACGAGCGTCGGGCGATCGACGCCGGTTTCGTCTGCGACGTGACCACACCGGACGGCGCAGACCTGGTCGAGATCGCCGAGCTGTGCGACCGGACCGCCGCCCGGTTCGGCAACGCCGGTTTCTACCCAACCGAGACGTTCACCCGGTTCGTCACCGCCCTCGGCCCGGCCGCGCACGTGCTACGAATCCGTCAGCGGGGCACGCTCGTCGCGGCCGGGGTGTGCCTGACCGACCAGCACCGCTTCCACACCTGGACCTGCGGTGTCGAATACCGTGTCGACGGCAACGCCAGCCCGTACGCGGCGTTGTTCACCGAGTCGGTCCGGCTGGCGTTGCGGCTGGGCCGGCCGATCCTGGAGGGCGGGCGCAGCAACGACATCTTCAAACGTCGGCACGGGCTGACCGCCCGCCGGCTCGACGCCTACGTGATGCGGCTGTGAACTACCGGCTACGCGTCCATCCGGGCATCGCCCCGCAGTGGGAGCGGTTGACCGCCGGCGGGCCGATGCTGACCACACCGGGCTGGCTGCGTGCGATGGCGGGCCGACTCGGCGGGCGTACACTCACCTTCGTCGTCGAACAGGGCGGCGAGGCGTGCCTGGCCCTGCACGCCACCGTGCAGCCCGTTCCCCGCCCCGGTGAAGTGTTCGACCTGCACCACGTACTGGTCAGTGAGGCTCCCGCGCTGCCGCTGACCGAAGCGTCGCGGGCCGCGCGGGCCGAGTTGTCGAGGCGGGCCGAGATGTCCGGGCGGGCCGTGCCCGAGCCGTCCCGCTGGACACCGAACCTGCTGGTGATGCTGCCCGGCTACGAATGCCTCCCCGTCGGGCCGGCGGCGACCAGCCCGGCCGCGCTCGCGGTCGCCGTCGACGGCATCCTGGACTGGGCCGCGAACGCGGGCATCGCGACGGTGGCGTTCCTCTACACCAGACCAGAGGCGACGGCGTTGACCGGTGCCCTGTCCGCAGCCGGGTTCGTGGCGATGCCACTGTCACTGACCTGGGAGCTTCCGGTACCCAGCGGCGGGTTCGACGCCTACCTGGCGTCGCTGCCCCGTAAACGGGCGGCGGAAGCAGGGCGCGAGCTGGCCCGGCTCACCGCCAACGGCGTACGGCTGCGTCATCTGCCCGGCGATGCGATCACCCCGGTGGTACCGGCGCTGGCCCGGCTGCGCGGCCAGTTGGTCAGCAAGTACCGGGGCGGCTGCGACGAGGGGGCCGAGCGCGGCCGGCTGGAGTCGCTGCTGCACGGTGTCGCCGGCGGCCGCGCACAGGTGGTCCTCGCCGACGCCGGGGACACCGTCGTCGGGTTCGCGCTGTTCGCACCGTTCGGTGACGGGTGGCAGTGTCTGGCCCTCGGCTACGACTACACCGATCGCCGGTCGCGGTTCGCCTACTTCGGCACGGCGTTCTACGGAGCGGTCCCGCTCGCCTCGGCGCAGGGTGCCCGCCGGATCGGCTACGGACAAGGCTCGGCGCGGGCCAAACAGGACCGGGGATGCGTCGGTACGCCGCTGACGGCCTGGCTGCACTCGACCGATCCTGAGCTGATGGCCACGGCGCGGACCGCCGCATCGACGACCGCCCTCATCCCTGGACAGCGAACGTCCTGATCCCGGCGACGGCAGGTCACCGGCGCGGCGCAAAACGGCGTGAGGTGGCGAGCACCAGGCGTTCCCACGGGTCGAGCCGGGCGCCGTGGACCGCGAGAAGGTCCTGCACCCGGACCGGGTCGGGCCCTGGCCGGTCGGGGGTGAACTCGGCGGCCAGGATCGGCGCGAGTGGATGCCCGCCGGCCAGCAGCCCGGCGGCCTTCTCGCCGGCCCCGGCGGCGGCGAGACCGCTGAGGTCATCAGCCAGCAGATCGGCCGCGCTGCGGCGGGCGGAGTCGGACAGCTCTGGCCAGGCCAGGGCGAGGACCCGGGCGCGCAGACCGGCCAGGACCTGCGGGTATCCCCGGCGCTCGGCCGGAGCGCTCCGGCTGAGCAGATCGAGCAGGGTACGCAGGTCGGCCGGGTCGCTGCCGTCGTACCCCCCAGGCCCGTCGCCAGCTCCGCCGAACCCGGTGCCGGATCCGCCCTCGAACCCGCCGTCGGTGAAGACCGCGCTCTCCCGCTGGGAGTCGGCAGGGGTGTCGGAGCTGTGCATCAGAGCCAGCATGACGTTGATGGAGCCGAGGTCGGCACGGATCGTGCCAGGGCTCGCGTCAGCGGGATCGCTCGCCCCTTTGGCCAGGCGCAGCCGTGCGTGGCTGGGGTGTCGCGGGTCGGGCCGGACGTCGCGGACCATAAGCGCCACCGTCGGGCCGAAGTCGAAGAGCTGGTCGACGAGACGGTAGAGGTACGCCTTCCACACCTGGGTGATGTTGCGTTCGTGGAACGCGTCCAGGTTGGTCGGCCGGTGCCACAGCACCCGCCACGCCATTGGCTGGAATCCCTGGTCGACCACCCGGTCCACGATCTGCCCGCCGAGGTGGCGGGCGAGGGCATCGGGGGCGAGCAGCATGAAGACCGTACGCTCCCAGTCGACTGCTTCACTCACGCGGAGGCTCCTTCGCCACGGAATGGGGCCGGGTGCGGCCCCGGACCTGCCGGCGGCCGCACCCGTCGTCTGTTTCAGGTCACCGCTTCTTCTTTTTCACGACCGGGCGCCGTGTGTGGACAGCTTGGCGGTTCATCCTGGCCTCCTTCCCGGGTCGAGCGCCGGATAGTCCGTCGGTCGGCGGATCAGCGAGCGGTTGTGCGGCCGGCAAGGGATGGTCACTTGCGGGTCGTTGTCGTCTTCTTCTTCACCCGCGGCCTGCGGCCGAACTTCATGTTTCGGTTCACCCTTTCCCTCCCTTCCATCGGTAGGCGGTCTGCTGGGTGGGCCGCTGCGGGCTGTCACCCGCCGGCGGTGGCCACCACCAGTTGGTCCGCCATGGACACGGCGGCGTTGTGGACCTGCTGTGGGGTGGCAGCTGCAATCCGGTCGGCGTACTCGGCCACCGACCAGCCGGCACTGCCGCCCAGCAGAGCGTGCCGGCCCAGCAGGAGAGTTTCATCGACGGAGGCCTCGGCATCGAGCCGGACCAGCCCGGCAGCGCGTCGGCGGGCCACCGCCACGCGGGCGTCGCTCCAGCCGTCCGCCACCGCCGACCGTACGAGGTCGACGGCAAGCCGGGCCACCTCGTCGCGGTGCTCGACGGCGGTGGTGACCGCGATCCGCCAGACGCCGGTATCGGCGTAGCCGCTGAGGTCGCCCCAGATGTCGTAGGACAGCCCCAGATTGGTACGCAACTGCTCGACGAGGACCGATGTGTTGCCCCCGGCGAACAGTTCCATCACCACCTCGGCAGCGGCGAGCCGCGGATCGGCCAGGGCGAAGGCGGGTCCGCCGAGCACCACCGCCGCGGTGTCGCCGAGCAGCGGATGATCCAGCCGCCGGGACTGTTCGCCGGAAGCCAATGCCGGCAACGGGATGGGGAGCCGGGACGGCTCGGCCGCGGGCCGGTCGGCGCGGGCGCTCTGGTGCGTTACGGACAGGCCGGCGAGGGCGCTTCGCGCCGTCGCAGTGGTCACGGCGGCGGGGGTGACACCGCCGGTGACCACGACGGCGACTCGTCCGGCCCGCACGTGGCGGCGGGACCAGGCGGTGACCTCGGCGGCGGTGAGCCGGAGCGCGTCGGCGGGGCTGCCGCCGACCGGCCGGCCCATCGGGTGGTCGCCGTACATGGCGGCGAAGAACACGTCGTGGACGATGTCCGTGGGGTCGGCTTCAGCCAGGCGCAGCTCCTCGATGACCACCCGACGTTCGGCCTCGACGAGGACCGGGTCGAACTCGTTGGCCGTCGCGGCCTCGGTGAGCAGGTCCAGTACGGCCAGCGCGTCCACTGTCGGTACCCGCGCGTACAGGACGACGTAGTCGCGGGCGGTGGTCGCGTTGCCCTCGCCACCGTACGACTCGATCTCATCGATGACCCGCATCTTCCGGCCGGGCGGCACCGCCTGCATGACCAGGTGTTCGAACAGGTGGGCGATGCCAGGTGAGGTTTCGTCGCGGGATCCGGCGAGGATCCACACCGACACGGTGGTGATCTCGGCACCCGGCCGGTGACGGGTCAGCACCCGGATGTCGTCGTCCAACGCCCGCCCGACGATCTCGGCGGCGGCGGTCACGGATTCGCTCCGGTGGTCGCCGGACTGGGCACCGGGCCGGACAGTTCCGCCACGGTGTCTTCGTCGACCTCGTCGCCGATCGTCAACAGGAACCTGCCGACCGGGCTGTCCACCCAGGCCAGCCGACCACGCTCGTGCAGTGTGGCGGTGGGGGCAGCACTTCGCGGGGCGCCGTCCAGTGGCAGGCCGAAGGCCAGCACCCCGGCCCGGACGGACGCACCGGCGGAGAGCCGCTCGGCGGCCGCCGCCCAGGACCGCTGTTCGATACGGGCGGAGGCACCTTTGATGTTTCGACGCTGCAGGTGGCGAGCCATGCCGGTGAGGGGACGGCGTAGCACGGCAGCACTGCTGATCGCCCGGCGGGCGCGGGTGTCCAGTTGGTTGCGCCGGGGCGGCGGTGGCAGTGGTGGCAGGCTCGTCCGCGCGACGAGCGCGGCAAGTTCGGCGTACTCCGGCCACAACCCGAGTGCGGTCAGTGCCCGGGTGAGCGTCGCCAGTTCGTCCTCGGAGGCCGAGGCCACCAGCAGGCTGGCGTCGATCAGGTCCCGGGCCCGGAAGCGTTGCTCGAAGCGCTCGTACAGGAGCATCAGGGTGTTCTTCACCGCCGGTGCCCGCCACGGTTGCGGCATGGCAGTCAGCGGTCGTACTCCGGCCAGGTCACCCAGCGACCACCAGGTGGCGATCTCCACGCCGTACGGCAGGACGAAGCGGGATTCGTGCGGGCGTCGCAGACTCACCATCATGTGGAGACGACCGCCGAAACATGCGAACGTGCCGGTGTGCAGGTCCCACCCATCGTCGATGAGCAGAGCTGCCGCTCGCCACAGAGCGGCCTCGGTGCCGGCGACGTAGTCGAGATCGTTCATGGTGCGACCAAGACCGGCCGGGTAGCGGTCGGCTACCTCCAGCCCTTTGATCGGAGTCAGGTCGCTGACGCGTGCGGCGAGCTCGGCCGCCACGGTGCGGTAGAACGTGACCCGCGAGGTGGCCAACTCGAGATCGTGGGCAATCCCCGGGTCGAGGGTGACGCCGTCCGCAGCCCACGCTGAGTACAGGGTGGCGGTCAGGGACGGCTGTCCTTGGCGCAGTGCCGCGACCGCCTCGGCCGGATCCTCGAGCGGCTCACCGCAACAGACGCTCAACGCACTAAGGACATCGTCCGCCGACAATTGGAAGGTCACGGCACGGTGCTCCTCGCGGGCTCGGCGACGCCGGCGTTCGCACCGCACGGCGACGCCGAGCGCCCGACGGCGGTGCGCTAGTAGTTGGGCAGGCAGTCCGTGCAGGTCGTGCGGAACTTGACCACCTGAACCGCCTGGCGACGCGCGAGCATCTTCTCGACCCGGCTCGGAGTGAGCAGCGTGGGCGCGACAGCCGTGTCTTTCCTGACGCTAGTGGAATTCTTCACTTCATCCCCTTGCTAGGAAAAGTGGTGGCGTATTCAGCTGATCGTACGGATCTCGCCACACGCAGTCAATGCACAGATCTCAATCGCCAGCCAGGGATAGGGAATCGATCAGCACCAAACTAGTGAATGCCGGATAAAAGCTGGGAGTCACCCAAAACCGACCAATCACCGCCACCTAGGACGGGAGTCCTCAAGATCACTTGACGAAAATTCGGACGACACGCCGACGCCAGCCCGAATTCTCGTCAAGTGATCTTCACGCTACGCCCGGCGCATCGAGCGGGGTGAGCCGGCCGAGAAAATCGCCGAACGACCAGCCCATGCTGGTAGTGATCACCTGTCGCTCCCGCCAGGCGATCGCATCCGCCGTACCCGGGCCGGCCAGCAGGTCCTTCGGCAGGAAGCCGACGCTGCCCGGGCGGGGTTCCTTCAGCCGAAGCAGCAGCAGACCCTCCATCGGGACCGCGATGACAACGAAGTCCGTCGACAACTTCCCGACCCGCCACTCCCGCTCCGCGGCCAGCAGGTCGTACGCCGGATACTCCGGATGGACCCCCAACAGCGGCCGCCCCGGAAACAGCGTGAACGGCGCACCCGGCACCCACTGCGGCTCCACCGGCTGCATACCGTTCGTCTGCGACAGCCAGTCCCGGTAAGCCCAGGGCAGCGGGCGCCCCAACGCCTGCTCCAGTGCCTGCAACTGACCCTCATCGAGCAGGCCGAACGGCTGCCGCTTCGCCGGCCGCCACCCTGTCACCGCCGTCGACTCGTCCACCACCGGCGGTGCCTCACCCGGCGCCAGCCGCCGCACCGTGACCCGCCACCGACCAGCGTTCTCGAAATGCGCCCCAGCGAAGTACCAGGTCTCATCGCCAACGGGGAAGGTGTCACCCAACTCGCACCGGTGGCTATGCTCTGCGCTGTAGGGGCCGCGCTCCATCACGTCCAGCCTCACCCAGACCGTTCCGCGCCGCTCCAGCCGACGGACCCCGACATCTGCCGGTCCTACCGGTGCGACAGCATTGTTCGGGATGGTTACCAAATCGAGCGACGACCGGTAAGCAGCCATGCTTCCTCCTGTCCGGGTCCGTCAGCCGACTATTGAATCACTCAGCGATGCTTCGTCCGGCAGAACGAAGCCCAACTCGGCGGAGGCGATCCGCTCTGCTTCGGTCCGGGCCACAGGCCGCAACTGGTCGCCTGTCCCGGCGACTACGCCGAGATCTGACGCTGCGGAGACGTCGCCACCCGGACCGTAAACAAGGATCCGCTGGTCGGCTGCTTCGGTCACGACCACGACGATCCCCCCGGATCGCCCGCTCGACGTCCGGATCGCGTAGTAGACGATCATCGGCTCGTCTCGGTCGACAGCGGTCCGGCCGAACCCTGACGTCACCGAGGCAGCTACCCCGCCAGCCGACGCTGCCACAGGCACGGGTTCGGTCAACCCGACGGCCGGCTTGTGCTCGATGCTGCTCGGTGGCCCGAGAGACAGCGGTCCGGGCTGAGTCGGTGCGACCCGGTCGAGATGCGCGAAGTCCCTACTCATCCAGTCCAAGAAGGCCCGGGTCGGCATGGGCTGGGGATGCCACTTGTTCCACGGATTACGGAGCTGGACATGCCCGTTGCTCACACCCACCAACTCGTACGCATGCCCGTCTCGCAAGTCGAACGGAAGTTCATCGTCCGGACCCAGCCCGTACTCGTCGATCCCCTTGGTGCTGACGATGACCGGATTGCCGTCGGACAGCAGCCGGCTGAGCATCGCCTCGACTGTGGGTTCGTTGCCCGGCGATACGTCGAACCGTCCCATCCGGGCCGGCAGGCCGGTCAGTTGGGTCAGCACCTCCGCCCACAGATCGGGAGTGCTGCCGGGATCCATCCGGGCGTAGCCGCGCGGCGCGGCCTGGTTCGGGTCTGACCAGCCCTGCCAGCCCCGCCACTGCTGCTGCCAGGCGACCTGCCGGGACTCGGTCCAGGTCCGGTCGACCGCCGCCAGCGCCTTCTCCAGGATGCTCGCCCACGCCGCCCCGACCTCTGGTTGCGAGGCGTATGCGGCCCTCGGCGGCGGATCGGCGAGGACCGGCACATCCGGGGTGACGGTGATCCGCAGCCGTCGGCCGGTCGGGGTGGTGCGGTCGCCAGGGAGGCTGCTTTCGTGCAGCAGGACGTCGACCGTCCCGTCCGGGTTGGGACGGAACAAATTACCGATCGTCTGCGGGCTGTGCCCGGCGACCGCGCCGATCGAGGCGAGCATGCCGCAGTCACCAAGAATGCCCTGCTGCACCTGCTCCCGCCGGGGCATCCCACGCCAGAGTGGCACTGAAGCACCCGAGTAGGGGTCGACTGGTCGCCCGTACCCGACCGAATACCTGCGCGTCGACTCGGACGGCAGGGTGGGGCGGTCGGCGTACACGTGGATCTCGGTCGGGCCGACGGCGAGCGGTGCTGCTTCCGGCGCTTGCTCGACCGGCGCGCTCGGCGCCAGGTTGAGGATCGCCCGGGTCAGAGCGTCCGAGACCAGCACCATGGTGCGGGTCTGCGCCAGGTAGTGGAAGCTGTGGCTGCCGAGCAGCTGGGTGATCGCCGGGCTCGACCCGTACGTCGCGGTGATCGTCGCATACGCCCGGCGGACGTCCTCGGCCAACAGCGCCCGCCGGCCGGCGTCGGTCGCCAGGTCGAAACCCGGGTGTACGCCGCCCACGTCGATCTGCGGCGCGTTCGCCAACACGTACGGGCTGATGTCGACCTGGCCGGTCAGGTCGACGTACACCCCGCCGCGGGCGATCCGCGCGGCCAGCGCCGGATCGACGGCCCGCAGCTGGACGAGCTGATCGGCGCGCAGCCCGATCACCTGACCGGCGGAGGCCGGCAACATCGGCAGGCTCTGCTGACCGTGCTCGGCGTCGACGGCGAGCCGGTGCAGCTGCTCGGTGAGCTGCGGCGCGAACGGAACGTACCCGTTGTGCACCAGCCGGGCCCGGTAGTCGCGCTGCTGGGCACGTTGCGGCTCGGTCAGCGTCGCCGGGTCCGCGCCGAGCACCGCCAGTACGGTCTCCGGAGCGATCACCGGTGAGGTGAGCCGCAGCAGCAGGTTCGCCAGGTCCGGCGGCAGCTGCGCCCACCGCGCGTACGCCTGCGGGGTGCCGCCGGTCAGGCCGAGCTGGTCGACGAGTACGCCGATCTCGGCACGCAGCGCCAGCCGGGTCGGCGGGTCGGCGGCGGTGTAGCGGGCCGCCAGCGCCCGGATCCGGGTCAGCCGGGGATCGGCTGGTCCACCGTCCCGACTCGCGGCCAGATCTGGTGCCCGCTGATCCGGCCCTGCCGCCTCGCCGCCGCGTACTGCTTCATGACCACCGGTATCGGCAGGCTGCTGTGCACCGTCACCGTCCCCGACTGGTCGATGATGTATCAGCCCATCCCGACGTGCGCCCCCGTCGCCCGCTGTTCGGTCGACGGTGTCTCCTTCGCCAGCCAGCCGAACTCGAACGGATGCAGCTCGATCGGATTCGCCGTCCCGACCAGCCGTTCGATCAGTTGCTGCGCGTCGTCCTTTGTCATCGCCCGGCACTCCACTTGTAGTCGTGGGTGGCGTCGATACGCTGCGGTCATGTCCGACGCCAGCGACGCCCGGCCCGCCGTCAGCGACACCCTGTACGCCGCCATTCTCGCCGACCCCGACGACATGGACCTGCGGCTGCGCTACGCCGACGCCATCGAACCCACCGACCCCGACCACGCCGAGCTGATCCGCGCCGAGATCGCCTGCGACCTGGCCGTCGTCGCCGGCAACCCGGTCAGCGACGAGTTGTCCGATCGGGCCGCCGTACTCAGCCACCGGCTGACTCCCCGACTCGGCGCGCCCGTCGCCGGCCTGGTCACCAACTGGCTCGTCCGGCGCGGATTTGCCGAGTTCGTCAAGCTGCCGGGGGCCGACTTCCTCGACCGCGGCGCGGAGATCTACCGCCGGGTTCCGGTCCGCCACGTCTGGCTCACCGATGTCGGTCCGGACCTGATCGGCCCGATCGCCGCGAGCCCGCTGCTGGCCCGACTCACCAGCCTCGGACTGAACAACAACCCGATCGGCGACGACGGACTGCGCACCCTGCTGGCCTCCCCGTACCTGCGCCAACTCCGCTGGTTGGGCCTGGTCAACTGCGGCATCACCCCGGTGGGTGCCGAACTGTTCGCCGAACTCGCCCCCCGGGTCCTGCCCCACCTGCGGTTCGTCTACTTCGCGCGCAACCGCGCCAAGCTCGTTCCCTACGGTGCCGGCTTCGACGCCGTCGGTGGGCAGGACCCGATCGACGTCTACGTTCCGGAGATCGCCGAGCGGATCACCGCCGAGCACGGACCGCTGCCCTGGCTCGACCCCGACATCGCCTGGCGGGGTGGGTACGTCGACTTCGGGCAGGTGTGACCGGGGTGGTGGCGAGCTTCGGTTGGCCTCGGCGATCCGCTGGGCGTGGAAGCGGATACTCGGCGGGATGTTGCGTGAGTCGTCGGGCAGCGCTGCGGCCAGTCTGCCCAGCTCGGACTCCACCGATTGCCGGAACTCGCCGAGCGACAGAATGAGCGGGCGGGCCACCGCAGCGGCACCGAGGATCCGCAGCTGGCCGGAGGCGTCGGACAGGCCGAGAAGGTCGTGGCTGCCGCCACGGGCGGTTGCCGGCCCGTGCAGCGGGCGCAACTCCAGTGTGCTGGCCAGGGCGGCGACCCCGCCCGGGTATTCGGGGGCCTGGCCGATGGAGAGGACCACCCGGTCGTACTCCTGGCGGGTGCCATCGGTGAACTCGACCAGGAACGTACCGTCCAGCGTGTGCCGAGCGGAGACGATCTCGCGCAGGGTCTGACCGATCCGGCTATCGGTGGCGGCCACGTCGTACGCGCCGACGTCGGGCAACGTGTTGCGGCGGTTGTAGCCGCCGGAGAAGCTGCGCTGATACCGCAACTCGGCATCCCGGGCCGGGTCCCCGGTGCGGTCGGCCGGCGGCAGCCCGACCGCGCGGGCCGACCAGTCGATCGTGGCCGCCGGTGACGCGGCGGCCTGCTCGATGTCCCAGGCCCCGGAGGCGCCCGCGCCGAACACCAGCACCCGGTCACCCGGCTGGTACGCGTCGGCCAGGTTCTGCCCACCGAAGTCGACCCGGGGACGGGCTGGCCGAGGGTCGGTGAACCGGCCGTCGGCGTCGAAGCCGAGCCGCTGCGCGACGCCGGCCGGCAGCGCCGCCGAGTGGACCGGGGAGCCGTCCGGCGCGTACGGCGTGCCGGACGTCCGGTCGACCGCGTACCCGCTGTCCGGATCGACCACCAGCGGATCGGTGAGCCGGCCGGCGGTGTCAGCCAGCAGCGGCGGGTCGTCCTGGCTGGTACCCGTGCCGGTCAGGATGTCGGTGTCGGTGCCGCCGAGGACCGTACGGACCGGGGCGGGCAGCGTCGCCGGGTCGACGGGCAGGCCGGTCGGGTCCCGGAACACCGGCACCGGACCGGAGAGGTCGACCTGGTAGCCGGTCGCCGGGTCGACGTACCGGCCGGTGGTCGACGCCGGCGCGGCCGGCACCCGCGCCGGGCCCGGACCGGCGGCGATGTCCACGGTGGCCGCGTAGAAACTGCGCTCGCCGATCGTCACCCGGTAGGTGGCGTGGGCCGGCCAACCGGCGGCGTCGGTCGGGCGGGGGGTGATCGCGGTCGCGGTGCCCTGGTAGCTGGGCATCCCGGTGTACGCGCGGGCCGCGCCGACCGCCGCCGCGAAGTCGCTGGCGAGGGCGAACTGGGTGCCTTCGTCGGCGAAGTCCGCCGGCTGGAACGGCAGCCCGGGGATCTCCAACTCGGTGGGGACCTGCCCCATCAGCAGCTGCTGCCGGTCGGCCCACGGGTCGTGGCCCTGCGACACCGCCAGCACCGGCGGCAGGCCGTCCCCGGTGTCCGGCGGCGCGTCGAGGGTGGCGAAGTCGGCCGTGGCCGCCCAGCCGCCGCCGATGACCAGCCGGTCGAAGACGTGCCGCGGGTCGGCGTCGAGTGCCGCGTCCACCCGGTCGGTCAACGCCAGGTCAGCCCGGTCGCGGGCGGCGGTCGCCTGCGCGGCCCACTGGCGGGCCGCCGCCCGTACGTCGGCCTGTACCACCCGGATCTCGTCGGCCAGGCCGGGTCGGTCGCGGGCGACCGTGAGCAGCCCGGCGAGGTCCGCGAAGGCCGGCCCCAACTGGGTACGGACGGCAGCGAACCGGGCATCCGTGGCGGCCAGCCCGACCACCGGTACGTTCGGCACCAGGCTGTGCACCCGGTGCCCCGGGTACGGTTCCAGCAGCCCGCTGCTGATCAGCAGGCCGACCGCTTCGGCATGCAACTGGGCGACCTGGGCCGGGTCGGCGTGCCGGCCGGTGCCGGCCTGCGTCAACTGGTCGGCGACGGTACGCAGCTCCGCCAGCCGGCCGATGTCCCGGGCGGTCAGCTGCCGCTGTCCGTCACCTTCGGGCCGGGCGCCTTCGGCGAGCGCGGTCGTCGCATCGGTACGCAGCCCGTCGGCCCGATCCTGGGCGATGGCATCCACTTCGGCCAGTGCGGCGGCGACTGCCCGCCGGACATGGTCGGCGGAGGCCCGATCGGACACCCGTACGGTCGCCCCGTCGGCGTGCGTCGCGATGGTGGCGACGGGTGCCATCGTCGTACCGGGCGGCAGCGAGGTCACGGCGAGGGTGACGGTCACCGGCCCGGCCGGGGTGTCGAGGGTGACCGTGCCGGCGTCCGGGTCGGCGACCGCACCGGCCGGCAGCAGTCCAGTGTCGAGCGCGTCGCGTACCGCCGCAGCGACCGCGACCGGGTCGGCGGCGTGCAGCGCACCGCCGAAGGTCGTCCCGGCGGCGGCGCTGACCAGTCCGTCCGGCGCGGCGCTGAGCGACCCGTCCGGCCCGGCGGTGGCTAGTGGTTCGGCTCCGGCTGGTCCGTCAGTGGCCACACCTGGCGGCCGGTCGTCCGGCCCGCCCGGCGGGCCGCCGCGTACTCCTGCATGATGATCGATGGCGGCATGCTCCGGTGGGCCGTCACCGTCCCGTCGTGGTCTATCACCCAGTTCCCCTGGCCCAGACCCAGCCCCTGAGTTCGTTCCGTCTCCGAAAGGATTTCCCTCGCCACCCAGCCGAACTCGAACTCGTGCAGCGCTATCCGGTTCGGCGTCCCGACCAGCCGCTGGATCAGCTCCTGCGCTTCGTCCCGAGTCACTGTTGGTCCCTCCCCGTGCCGTCGGCGCATCCATCGACCACAACGTGTGCGTCGCCGCCAGGTACTCGGCGGGCGGCTGCGTCGCGGTTCCGCCGTACTGCGGATCCCACCACACCGGCCCGTCGGCCCCGTACGGGTAGACGATCAGGAACGCGTGC